>NZ_JBBARU010000005.1:0-97913 GCF_040399605.1 Rhodovarius sp.
CAACTGATTCGTAATCAGTAGGTCCGGGGTTCAATTCCCCGAATCGGCACCATTTCCTCCCCTAAAATCAGTGCTTTACTGGTGTCGTGATAAGCGCGCTCCGGGGTCGAAAAACCTATAAACACCTATAAACTGTTTCGGTGGGGTTTATAGGTGGTGGATTCGGGCTGCTGCGCGGTCGGATGCCGCCCGGTTTTTCGTCTCGAATGCTAAAAAATCTGGGTCGGGATGCTGCAGGCGGCATCACCGCAGCGGTCAGATTCGAGGTTTGAAGGGCATCCGGAGGGTACGTGAGCGCGTTGCAGGCGCGGTTGTGAGAACGATTGTAATCTTGTTAGGGTTGTGCGGATTGCGAACAGGCGGTCAGGGTCGAGCGACAATCGGGTGGCGCTGAGTTTGCTGCGGTCAACGGGGAGCTAAGCATCTATGGAAAAGTGCTCTGCTGAAAAAAATCTGGGCGCGACCAAAACCCGTTTATCGCGGTGGATTCCTAATACATTTTATCGAATCGTTATTATTTTGGCTCTCGCGGCAGTATGTCTTCCAATGAACGCGCTTGCCCAGCAATGTACAACCAGAAGTGTTGCTCTAATACATACTGGCGCAGATGTGACTATCAGTGAATTTTACGTCTACAGTGATTCTCTAAATAAAGGATCAAATCGTCTTGGTTCAATCGGATTGCGCCCCAGAGAAGCCGTAAATTTTGAAATCAGACCCGGCACGATTTATAACATTGAATTGGTCTGGAATGACGCAAAAGGTGTTCGACGCCTGCTTCGGAGCGGATTAGAATTTTGCCGAATCAACGCCATTCATTTTCGCGGATGGTATATCGATGGGGCAAATCTAGATCAAAATATTGTTAGCGATCAATTCATTTCCTTAGCAGCTAGAAGGCGTTGCGTCGAGCCAAGTCGATCTATGAATGTTGGAAATTTGACATCATATAAAATCGAAGAATTTTATATATACCCGAGCAGAAGCAGATCTAATACTGACAATCGCCGCAACTCAATTAGCATTAATGCCGATTCTGGTACTCGTATAATGCTTCCATCGGCTCCGTATTTCGATATTATGATAATATTTCGAATTGAAAATACACTTCATCGATTCGAGCGTAGAAACGTACCTATATGTAATGTACCTAGCACCGTGATGTTTATTGGCGAACTTACAGGCGAACAAGGTCCGCACCAAGATCGATTCTATACAGAATTTCAGAGTCCGCAAGGATAATTTTTTGACTGAATTGAATTCCGATACTGAATTATTGCTATCTTTCAACGATATCCGCGTAGATGCAGTACAAGGTAGGCTCAACCTGCCCCTGATTGGTCCCGCAATACGCCATTGTTTAGCCGCGATGGTCGGCGAATATCATCACCAGGATGAACTTTGAGGGGTGCCAAATGGGAAGCCGTGGCTTCGTTTGGATGGCAGCGATCCTGCTGACACTGCCTTTGGTTGCCGATGCGCAGACAATGGTGCCGTCTCAAAATGGCTCCTGTCCGTCTGGATCGACCAATGCGGGTTCAGGCTACTGCCGTTCGACCTCTGGTAGAGGCTTCATCCAATCTGACCGTGGCGCCTGCCCATCGGGAACGTCGAGTGCCGGCGCGGGCTATTGTGCGACGGATGGGAGCACAACCTACGTGCCAGCCAATCGTGGGTCCTGTCCCTCGGGCACGACCAGTGCCGGTTCTGGGTACTGTCGGGGGAGGTGATGAACGCGGTAGGCTTATCATATGCCAACAAGCCATAACCCCCGCGAAGAACACGACCGACGGCGGGACCGCATCCGCACCCTGGAGACGGCAGCACTTATCCTTTCAGCCATAGCGGCTGTGGTAACCCTGGTCGTCCAAGTCCTTTGAGGTGTCCTTCGCACCAGGACACCCACTGCTGAACCCAGAGCGGCTATTCTCCCGAGCTGAGGCGCTATCGCGCCCTTGTCCGATACCCGCGAAGCGTGGCGTTTATGCCTGGTACTTCTCATCTATCCCGGACGGCGTACCGACCGATGGCTGCCTGTCGGTCAATGGTCACACGCTCCTGTACGTCGGCATCTCGCCGAAGAACGAGAGCAGCAGCCAAAATCTGCGCAAACGCATCACCTATCATTATCGGGGCAATGCAGAAGGCTCGACGCTGCGGCTGACGCTCGGCGTGCTGCTACCACATACAGGCAGGCAGCGGGCTCCCTGGCTCTGGCCTTTGTCGGTGTCACAACTGATGCGACGTGTAGAGCTGTTGCTGCCCGGTAGCCCGTGACTTTGCCGTGCCGATTGATCTCATCGCAGACCGTGCCCGAGGAGCGGCCCAGCTCCCGCGCAATCATGCGGATGCTGCAGCCGTCTCGCCGCCGTAACTCGATGATTGTACGATCAACCACCGTCAGCCGAAATCTCTGAACTGCCATCGCACCACCGTAAACCTCTCAGGGCATCGATGGTGTTCGCTATGGATGTTGAATCCGCCATCCGAAGAAATCAGATGGATATTCGATACCTGAAGACAATCAGAACGCGATGCCGCCCAGCCGCATCAGGTTTGTTTCCGCCCGGCGCGCATGGCAAAAGGCGGCATGAACACGCCCCTTCCCGCCCTGGCCTGGCCGCTTGGGCTTGCCGGTCTTTTGCCATTCCTGGGTGGCCTGGCCGCAACCTGGCTCTGGCCGGGTTGGGGTGGCCATGCGCTGGCGGCCTATGGTGCCGCCATTCTCTCCTTCCTGGGCGCGGTGCATTGGGGGCTGGCCTTGGCCGCGCCCGATGTGGCGCCGCGGGCGCGGTTGATCGGCGGTGTCATCCCCTCGCTTGTGGCATGGGTGGCGCTGCTGCTGCCATTGCCGGTGGGGCTGACCATCCTGGCGCTGGGCCTGCTGGGCCTGGCCGGCGTGGAGACCCTGGCCGCCACACGCTCCCTGCTGCCCCGCAGCTATATGCCGCTGCGCTGGCTGCTGACCGGCGTGGCCAGCGTGGCGTTGGTGTCAGCAGCAATATTATCCTGAGAATATGACTTGAAAATATTTTTGAGACTGATTAACACTGCGTTAACGGAAGTCGCGGCGCCATGCGGTGCCGCCGGTCAGCGCGAGTGGTGGTCAGATGAACCAGGCAGCAGGAGCCATTATTGCATTTTCCTGCCAGGGTGAGGCCCGGCTGCGGGTGGCGCTGCGCAAGCTGGAATTGGCGCTGGACGATCAGGCACTGGCCTTCCAGGAATTTCGCCTGAACATGGCCCTGTTGGGCGTGAGCATCGGCGGGCTGCAGCACAGCCTCGAGGCCTATGGCGGCACGCTCGACAATCTGGCCGGGGGGCTCGCCGCCGCCCATCAACTCGCGGCTGAGGCCCAGCGCCTTCTGAGCTAGAGCATCATCCGTTCAAACGGAATCGTTTGAGCGGATAAAGATGCTCGACAAACAAAAACTTAGAGCCTGTGCAGTGAGCCGAGGCGAACGGAACAGGCGCTAAGCACTGGCCGGCTTTTCACGTTTCTATTGCATCCCCACACCAGGGCGCGCTTGCATGCTGTGGTGCGATCAGGAGGGAAGCCATGCGTCGTCGGGAACTGCTCAGCGCCGCGGCGGCGGGCCTGGCCATCCCGGCCAAAGCCGAATTGGCCGAGCCGGTGGATATGCTGCTGGTGCTCGCCGTCGATGTCAGCCGCTCGATCGATGAGGATGAGGCCCGGTTGCAGCGCGAGGGCTATCGCGCCGGGGTGAGCGATGGCCGGGTGGTGGAGGCCATCACCCGCGGCATGCTCGGCGCCATCGCCATCGCCTATGTGGAATGGGCCGGCTCTGAGTATCAGCGCCTAGTCTTGCCCTGGCAGCGCATCGGAGGCCAGGCGGATGCCAATCGCTGGGCCGAAACACTGGCCGAGGCCCCGCGCGCCTCGCTCTCCTGGACCAGTATTTCGGGCGGTATCGACTTCTCCCGCTGGGTCCTGGCCGAGGCGCCTTTCGAGGCCACCCGCCGGGTCATCGATATCTCGGGCGATGGGGTGAATAATTCCGGCCGCCGCGTGGAGCGCGCGCGGGATGAGGCGGTGGCCGATGGCATCATCATCAATGGCCTGCCGATCATCAATGACCGGCCAACCTTCGGCCGCGCGCCGCCCATGCCGCTGGATCAGTATTTCCAGCAAAGCGTCATCGGCGGCTTGGGTAGTTTCTTGGTGGTGGCCGAAGATTTCGATGCCTTCGGCACCGCCGTGCGCCGCAAGCTGATCTGCGAAATCGCAGGCCTTACTGTGATGCAGGCTTGAGCGGCGCTGAGCCCGGCTGGCCGGCCTCATACCAATCCTCGCGCGCCACCTCCTCGAAAATGATGCTGACATGGTCGGGCGCGCTACCCACAACCTCGCCAAAGGCCTGGGTGATGCGCGTGGCGAGCGCCTGTTTTTGTTCGGCGCTGCGGCCGGGGAACCAGCGAATTTGAACGAGAGGCATTGGTTTCTCCTGCAGGAATGGTCTAACATCGCATGCGCTCCGCCGCGCTGGCCATACCGGGGCGTTACCTGGGCAAGGATATATCATGGCTCTGCTGATGCGCGTTCTTCTGGCCGTATCCGGCGCTCTGGCCGCGCTGCTGGTATCGCCTGATACGCCCAATCACATGCTGTTGCAGGCGATATTCGCATTGATCTGCATCATCGCGGTGCTGAGCGTGCTGGTGATGATCTGGCGCCGGCGGTAGCCGCAGCCCGGCCCTGTCCGGAGCATTTTCAAGCCTTGCGGCTTCACAAGGCGGCCCGGAAAATGCGCTCAGGCAGAGCTGAGCATGCTGCTGAACCAAGGTCGAGATGTATCTCGACCCTGGTTTCACCGCCTTCGCTCGCGGCCAAACGGCTCTAGTCACTGCGGGGCAGCGAGGGGTCGCGCGCCGCATCGGGCAATTCGGGCGGGGGGGGCCATTGCAATGCCGGCAGCCTGGCCAGGGGCAGGCGGGCAAGGCCAATGCGCCGCTCGGTGAGGGTGATGGGCAGTTCCAGCACCGGTGGGCCGCCATCCTCGCCGCGGCGCGAGAGCAGCGCTGCTATCGCCCGTGCCGGCCCCGCGGCCCGCGCCGATAGCCAGCCCACCGCCAATAATGCGTCCACCGCCTCGGCCGCCCCGGTCACCGCAAGCTGCCCCGCACCCATGGGCTGCAGCGCATCATCCAGCGTGCCCGTGGCGGAGAGGCTGGCGCCCACCGGGCCCCATTGCAGCACTGCCCGGCGCAATTCGATGGTGCCGCCAGCATCCCGCCAGGCCTCGGCGCGTTGCGTGGGGTGGCGCTGTAGGGGCAGGGGGCCGCTCAGCATGCCCTCCAGCGCCAGCCTTTCCAGCCGCTGGCCGAGCGGGCCTGCATGGGGTGGCAAAGTCAGACCAGTCACATCGAGGTCGATGCTGAATGCCGGCTCGCCCTCGGTGGCGCTGAGCCGCGCGCGCAGGGTGAGCCCGCCCTGGCGCATCTCAAAGCCGCCCAGCGGCGTGTTCATCCGCAGCCGCTCCGCCACCAGCCGTGCCTCGCGCGGGGTGGCACCACCATCGAGCGGCAAGGCCAACTCCAGCCGGTCGGCCGCGAAGGGCAATTCCAGCCCGGGCAGGGCGAGAAGCTGCCTGCCACGCGGGCCCACGCGCAGCTCCTCCCATTCTGACAGGGCGATGCGCAGCTCCAGCGCCTCGGCCTGCCAGCGCAGTTCCGCCGGGGTGGTGCGGGGTGAGCCGGCAATCTCGATGCCCGGCACCATCAGGGTCACGGCGAAGGGCCAGCCGCCGCGCACCGGCATGCCATGCTGCACCACCCAGCCCAGCGCCCTCCGCTGCGCCGCCCAATCCTCAAAGCCTTGCGCCAGCGCCGAGGAGGCGCTGCGCCAAAGCCCGGTATGCAGCGCCGCCAGCACCGCAAGGGCGAGCGGGGGTAGCAACCACCAGCGGGAGCGGAAGAAGCGGGTCATCACGGTTACGCTATAGTCGGCGGGCGGCCCGGCCGATATACCATGGCGATGTTCGTCTTTGCCTATGGCTCGCTGATTTGGCGCCCCGGCTTTGCCCATCTGGGGGCTCGGCCAGCGCTGCTGCGGGGCTATCACCGCCGCTTCTGCATCTGGTCGCGGCATTATCGCGGCACGCCGGAGCGGCCGGGGCTGGTGCTGGGGCTGGACCGTGGCGGCGCCTGCCAGGGCGTGGTGTTCGAGGTGGCGGCCGAGGCGGCGGCGGCGGTGCTGGAATACCTCGATGCGCGGGAAAATCTCCTGGGCGAGCAAGTGTATCACCGCCGCCAATTGCCGGTGCGTTTGCGCGGCGAAGGCGGCTATGTGGTGCAGGCGGTGACCTATGTGGCCGACCGGCGGCACCCCGCCTATGCCCGGCCCGGCGCGGAGACGGTGGCCGAGGCTATCGCCCAGGCCCAAGGGGCGGCCGGCAGCAACCGCGACTACCTGCTGAACACCTTGGACCATCTGGCCGGCTTTGGCCTGCGCGATGCCGGGCTGGAGCGGATTGCGCGGGCCCTGGGCGGTGAGCAGGCCGCTGAAAGACACTGATGGCGATGGGCGAGCGCGAAAGGGCTTTGCCCTTTCGCGCTCGCCCACCAGGCTCGAGGGGCAAAGCCCCTCGATCTTATCTTTGCTCGACCGGAAGCAGTTCTGGGTTACCGCCGTAGCGCCACGCAATCCATCTCGGTCAGCCCGCCCCGCACCAGCTGGCCCAGCCCCAGGGCCTTTAGCACCCGCTCCATATTGCGCAGCGTCACCCTGGTTTGGGCGGGGATGCCTGCGGGCAGCGGCGAAGCTGGGGCTTCGAGGTCGCGCGGGAATTGGCCGGTGAGCTACATTCAGCCATCCACCCCCACCGCATGCGGCGAGGGCAATGCGCTGGGCGGAAAGCCGGGCAGAATGTGGCGGGTGATGGTCATTCCTTGCGCGCACCATCGAGCAGTTTTCGCGCCGCCTCACGCCGCGCTGCCTCCAGCGCGCGCTCCTCGGCGCTGCGGCCGAAGGCGGCACGGTTTTCCGCCGCCTGGCGCATGCGCTCGGCACGCTCGCGTTGCTTGCGCGCCTTGTTCAGATTGACGATCTCGGCCATGGAGCGTTCATAACCTGCCAATAGGGGCTTCCACCATGGGCAATGTCACTCTCACCGCGGCTGATGGCCATCAATTCGCCGCCTATACCGCAGGGCCGGCCGATGCGACCCGCGCGCTGGTCGTCGTACAGGAGATTTTCGGCGTGAACCGCCATATGCGCCGCGTGGCCGATGCCTTCGCGGCCGAGGGCTATGCCGTGATCCTCCCCGCGCTGTTCGACCGCACCGAGCGCGGCGTGGAGCTGGGCTATGATGCGGGCGATGTGGCGCGTGGGCGTGACCTGCGCGGCACCATCGATGCGGGCAAGACGCTGCTCGATGTTCTGGCCGCCGCGGCCGCCCTGCCGCTGGGCGCCAAGCGCGGCATTATCGGCTATTGCTGGGGTGGTACGGTGGCCTGGCACGGCGCCACCCGCTCTTCCGCCTTTGCCGCCAGTGTGGGCTGGTATGGCGGCGGCATAGCCGCGGCGAAGGGCGAGGTGCCCGGCTGCCCGACGCAGCTGCATTTCGGCGAGACCGACGCCTCCATCCCTCTCGCCGATGTCGAGGCGATCCGCGCCGCCCGGCCGGAGACCGAGATCTTCATCTACCAAGGCGCGGGCCATGGCTTTGGCTGTGAGGAGCGCGGCAGCTATGTCGCCGCCGACGCCGACACGGCACAGGCGCGCAGCCTGGCGTTTTTGGCCAAGCATCTGGCCTGAGCGGCAGCACCGTCGGCGAGATTGTCGCCGCCGGGCCTTCCCGCCGCTCGAACACCGGCCCAAACTCAGCCCGAACAAGGATACCGCCAGGTGCTGGCGGTGCGCGAAAGGGTAAGGCGATGTTCCATCTTCTGGGCAGGGTCAACAGCAGCAACGTCATGAAGGTGCTGTGGTGTGCCCAGGAATTGGACATACCCTATACCCGCCAGGATGTGGGCATGGAGCATGGCGTGGTGGACACGCCGGCCTACCGCGCGAAAAACCCCAATGGCCGCATTCCCACCATCGAGGCGGATGGCGAGGTGCTGTGGGAGAGCAATTCCTGCATGCGCTACCTTTGCCTCAAGGCGGGCGGCGATGCGCGAGGGCTTTACCCCACCGCCGCCATGGCGCGGGCGCGGGTGGATCGCTGGCTGGATTGGCAGCTTTCCACCCTGCTGCCGGCCGAGCGGGACCTGTTCTGGACCATGGTGCGCACCCCCGCCGAAAGCCGCGACATGGCCAAGGTCCATGCCGCCGTGCGGAATTCAGCGGTGTGCTGGACCATCATCGAGGACCAACTCTCCGATGGCCGCCCCTATATAGAGGGTGATGGCTTCACCATTGCCGATATCTGCCTGGGTGTTTTCGCCCGGCGCTGGTTTGGCGAGGAGGTGCGGGTGCCGGATATGCCGCAATTCCCGATCACCCGCGCCTGGTATGACCGGATTGGCCAACGGCCCGGCTTTCTGGCCTGGGTGGCGCCTAAGCTGTATTAAAAGGCTGCTGAAACAGATAGCGAGGTTAAAGAAGATCGAGGGGCAAAGCCCTTTCGCTCTTTTTTCCTCTGCCACCAGCGTCTTTCAGCAGCCAACAAAAGCCGGTTGACAGCGCGGCGCATCCGCTCTGGGCTGCTCCCATAAAATGGGGAGGGGCAACATGAACGCCATCGACAAACCGCCGGCCGAGGCTGTGGCGGCGCAATGGCTGGATGCCTTCAATGCCGCGGCTCCGGCGCCTTCCCGCGCCGCGCTTTTCCTCGCCGATGCGCATGCGCGCGATGTGCTGGCGCTGGGCTGGGAGATTCGCACCAGCTCCGGCGCTGATGCCGTGGTGGCGCTGCTGGCCGGGCTGCCTGGGGCGCTGCGCTTTGCCGCCGGGCGCACGCCCCCCCGCCGGGTCACCCGCGCCGGGCAGGAATGCATCGAGGTGCTGTTGGAATTCGAGGCGCTGCACGGCCCCGGCCAGGGCGTGCTGCGCCTGGTGCAGACCGAACATGGCCCGCGCGGCTGGACCCTGCTGCTGGCCCTGGCCGAATTGGCCGACCACCCCGATGCCAGCGGCCCGCGCCGGCCAACCGGCGAGGATTTTTCCCGCGAATTCGGCGGCCCCAATTGGGCCGACCACCGCGCCAAGACCCTCTCCTATGCCGGGCGGGAGCCTGCTGTGCTGGTGGTGGGGGCCGGGCAAGCGGGGCTCTCCATCGCCGCCCGATTGGGCCAACTCGGCATTGATACCTTGGTGATCGACCGCCAGGCCCGCACTGGCGACAATTGGCGCCGGCGCTACCACGCGCTCACCCTGCACAATGAAGTGCATGTGAACCACCTGCCCTATATGCCCTTCCCGCCCACCTGGCCGGTCTTCATCCCCAAGGACAAGCTGGCCAATTGGTTCGAGGCCTATGCCGAGGCGATGGAGCTGAATATCTGGTGCGACACCGCGCTGGAGAGCGGCGAATACACCGATGGCGCCTGGGATGTGGTGCTGCGGCGGGCGGGCGAGGTGCGACGGCTTCGCCCACGGCATATCATTTTTGCTACCGGCGTCTCCTCCATTCCGCAGCGGCCGAAACTGCCGGGGCTGGAGAATTTCCGCGGCACGGTGATGCATTCAGGCGCCTATACTGAGGGCTCGGCCTGGAAGGGACGGCCCGCCTTGGTGCTGGGCAGCGGCAATTCCGGCCATGATGTGGCGCATGACCTGCATGCCAGCGGTGCTGCTGTCAGCATCGTCCAGCGCGGCACCACCCATATCGTCAGCCTGGCCGAGGCGCAGCGGGTCTATTCGATCTATGCCGAGGGCATTCCCACCGAGGATTGCGACCTGCTGGCCACGGCCACCCCCTTCCCGGTGCTCAAACGCGCCTATCAGCACGCCACCGCCATGTCCAAGCGGGTGGATGCGCCGCTGCATGCGGCGCTGGCAGCGCGCGGCTTTCGGCTGGATGACGGGCCGGAGGGCTGCGGCTTTCAGATGAAATACATGCAGCAGGGCGGCGGGTATTATTTCAATGTCGGCTGTTCGGATTTGATCGCCGCGGGCGATATCGGCCTGGTGCAATACGCCGACATCGCCGGCTTCGAGGCCGAGGGCGCGCGGCTGCGCGATGGCCGGTTGGTGCCGGCCGAACTTTTGGTGCTGGCCACCGGCTATCTCAACCAGCAGGAGACGGTGCGCGCCTGCCTGAGCGATGCGGTGGCGGAGCGCGTGGGCCCGGTTTGGGGTTTTGATGCCGGGGGCGAGTTGCGCAACATGTGGCGCCCCACCGCGCAGCCTGGGCTGTGGTTCACGGCTGGAAGCTTGGCGCAGTGCCGGATTTATTCGCATTACTTGGCGATGCAGATTAAGGCGCGGGAGGTGGGGCTGGTGTGAGCCGTGGCCTGATCTGCCGCAATATCGGCAGCGCTGGCTGGGGAACCTGGATTCGAACCAAGACTGTCCGAGTCAGAGTCGGAAGTTCTACCGTTAAACTATTCCCCAACGGCTGAGCGCGGGTATAACCCCCCACCGTTCAGGCCGCAACCGCCCCCCGCCGCAAGTTTTTCCTTGCCCGCCAGGGCATGCTGCCCGAACATGACGAAGCTGTGGCAGCGCTATCCCGCGTGGCCCAAGGTTTGCAGGAGGTGTTGCCCTTTCATGGCCGATGGCGCTCTCCCCCTGGAGGCCACGCTCGCCGACAGCGTCCCTGCCATGCCCGCCGTCCAGCGCGCCCCCCGGCGTGAGGTGCAGTATTATGCCGCCCTCGATTTGGGCACGAATAATTGCCGCCTGCTGATCGGCGCGCCCACCCCGGGCGGCTTTCGCGTGGTGGATAGTTTCAGCCGTATCGTCCGCCTGGGCGAAGGCCTGGCCGCTACCGGCCGGCTGGGCGAGGCGGCTATGGAGCGCGCCATCGCCGCGCTCGCCGCCTGTGCCGATAAACTGGCCCGCCGCCCGGTTCGCAGCTTCGCCGCGGTGGCCACCGAGGCCTGCCGCCAGGCCAGCAATGGCCGCGAATTCCTGGCCCGGGTGACGCACGAAACGGGCATCGCCCCCCGGGTGATCGGCGGGCGGGAGGAGGCACAATTGGCACTCGCCAGTTGCGCGCCGCTGCTCAACCAGGGTGACCGCCGCGCCATCCTCTTCGATATCGGCGGCGGCAGCACGGAAATCACCTGGGTGCGCCTCGCGCCCCCGGGCAGCACGGCCGAGCCCATTTTGTCGGGCACCATCTCCATCCCGGTGGGCGTGGTCACCCTGGCCGAGCGTGCGGGCGAGAGCTGCTTCACCCGCGAGGGCTTTGCCGCCGTGCGCGATGAGGTGGCGGCCCGGCTGCGCGCCTTTGATGCGGTGCATTGCATTGGCCAGGAAATTCGCCAGGGCGGCGTGCGGCTGATCGGCACCTCGGGCACCGTCACCACCCTGGCCGGCACCGTGCTCGACCTGCCGCGCTACCGCCGGCAATGGGTGGATGGCGTCTGCCTTGATGCGCATGAGGCGGATGAGGCGCTGGAAAAGCTCTTTGCCATGGGCCGCGCCGGCCTCGCCAGCCACCCCTGCATCGGGCCCGAGCGGGCGGATTTCGTGCTGCCCGGCTGCGCCGTCTATGCCGCCATCCGCCAGGTCTGGCCGGTGGATCGCCTGACGGTGGCCGATCGTGGCTTGCGCGAGGGCATGCTGATGCGCCTCATCCAGGCTGACCGCGCGGCACGCCAGGGCGCCTGAGCTACCCTCGCCGGCTCGGGCCTGCTATCCCAACGCATGGCGAAAACCCCCGACACAACCAAAGGCGGCCAACGCGGCCTGACCACCCAGGTCCGAAAAGTGGCCGGCCGCAGCACCGGCAGCCGGGCCTGGTTGCAGCGCCAGCTAAATGACCCCTGGGTGCAGGCAGCGCAAAAGGCCGGCTATCGCTCGCGCGCCGCCTTCAAGCTGCTGCAGTTGGATGAGAAATTCGCGCTGCTCAAGCCAGGCATGCGCCTCGTCGATCTGGGCGCCGCGCCGGGCGGGTGGATGCAGGTTGCCGCCAAGGTTCTGGGCGAGCGCGGCCGGATTGTGGGGCTCGATCTGCTGGAGATCGACGCCATTCCCGGCACCATCATCCTGCAGGGCGATTTTCAGGATGAGGCGGTGGAACAGGCGGTGCTGGCCGCCCTCGATGGCCCGGCCGACTTGGTGCTGAGCGATATGGCGCCCAATACCACCGGCCATGGCCCGACGGACCATCTGCGCATCATGGGCCTGGCCGAGATCGCGCTTGATTTCGCCGAGCGGGTGCTCAAGCCCGGCGGCGGCTTCGTGGCCAAGGTGTTTCAGGGCGGCAGCGAGGCGGCGATGCTGCTGCGCCTGCGGCAGCGTTTTACCACGGTGAAACATGCCAAGCCGGCGGCCAGCCGCAAGGATTCCTCGGAGCTTTATGTGGTGGCCACCGGCTTCAAGGGCTAGGCCCGCCGCTCAATCGGCAAAAGCCCCTGCCGACTGGATCATCGGCCGCCACCGCGCCACCTCGGAAGCCAGGAACTGCTTGTGATAGGCCGGCGTGGCGCGGGCCTGCGGCACCGGTTCGGTCACCAATTCGGCGAAGCGGGCCACGACGCGCGGCTGCTGGATGGCCTGGCGCAGGGCCACGGATAGCCGCTCCACGAATTCGCCCGGCGTGGCGCGCGGCGCATACATGCCATGCCAGACGCTCATCAACAGGTCCCGATGCCCGGCCTCGATCACCGTCGGCACCGCATCAAGCACGGGGCCGGGCAGGCGGGTCTCGCTGGTAACGGCAAAGGCCTTGATCCGGCCATCACGCGCCAGTGGCGCCAGGATGGTGCCCTGGCCGGCATAGACATCGAGGCGGCTGGCCATCAACTCGGTGGAGATCGGCGCCGAGCCGCGGAAGCCAATGGTGTTTAGCGTGGTGGCGGCCGCGCGCTGCAGCAGCATCCCCGCCAGATGGTCGCTCGAGCCCAGGCCGGAATTGCCGATGGAAATCCGCTCCCCCCCGGCGCGCAGTGCGGCGAGCAACTCAGCCACCGTATTCGCCGGGAAATCCGGCCGCGCCACGATCATTTGCGGCACCTCGGTCACGAGGCCAATGGTGGCGAAGCTTTCCTCCACATTATAGGGCAGGCGGCGATAGAGGCTGGCCGCCCCGGCATGGCCGATATGATGCATCAGCAGCACCGCGCCATCGGGCCGGGCATTGGCCACCCGCGCCGCGCCGATGGTGCCGCCCGCGCCGGTCACATTCTCCACCACCATCTGGGCGTCGAGGAAGGGGCCCATGCTTTCGGCCATGAGCCTGGAGATCAGATCCGTCGGCCCGCCCGGGGCAAAGGGGCAGATGATGGTGATGTTGCGCGGCATCGCCTGGGCGCGCAGCGGGCGCGTGATGATCATGGGGGCCGAAAGGCCCGTGGCAATGAGGCTGCGACGTTGCACTGTTTTTCTCCATTGTCCTGGACGTCACTGGTTTGTCGCATGACAGGCAGGCCAAATGAAGGGTGGTGTGCTATGATACCCTCTTCGGACAAGGGATTGCACAAGGATGGGCTCTACAAGCTGGTGGGCTTTCATTGGCATCTGCTTTTTGGTGTCGCTCTCGGGCGCGGTATTCAAACCCGGGGAGTGGTATGCAAGGCTACGCAAACCCCGCTGGCGGCCGCCCAATTGGCTGTTCGGGCCGGCCTGGGCGGTGCTCTACATCATGATCGCCACCGCGGGATTTTACGTCTGGCAGGCTGAGGGCGTGGGTTTGGCGCTGGTGGTCTATGCGGTGCAATTGCTGCTCAATGCCGCCTGGTCTGGGCTGTTTTTTGGCCTGCGGCGGCCGGATATCGGATTTTACGGGCTCGTGGCGCTGTGGCTGTCGATCCTTGGCTGCATTATCGTCTTCGCGCCGGTCAGCGCCACGGCGATGTGGCTGATGGTGCCCTATCTGGCCTGGGTGAGTTTCGCTGGGCTGCTGAACTGGACGCTGTGGCAGATGAATGGCGCGCGGCCTGCCTGACCAAGCGATGTCACCGCCGCCACGTAAGCTGGGTTAGCCGCTTGGCCTGACGGGTGGGGCGCCAAACAGACAAGGGCGCAATCTGCTTCTGCGGTTGCCCTATTCCCTCCACCGAGACCAAGTTATGGACGAGCCTAGGAATTTCGGATCCTGCCATGTTCGATCGTGTGATCTCCCGCCTTGCCATTGAGGCAAATCCCAATCAAATAATTGCAAAAGACTTTAATTCTGACGGGCATATAGACGCTCTTTTCCCGGTGACCATCGGCTGGGGTGACGCCCCGGTGCCGCTGAAACTGTATATTGGCGACGGAAAAGGTGGCCTGGCAGATGGCGCCGCCGTCTTTAACGGTTCGGCGCCGATGGCGGTCAACCCACAGCGCGCGCGGACCGCCGATTTCAACAATGATGGCCGCCCAGATGTCCTTCTGCTGGATCATGGCTACGATAAACCGCCTTTCCCTGGCGGTTTCAGCCAGCTCATCCTCAGTGGGCCAAAGGGCCTCCACCTCGCGGATACGAACCTCGCCGATGGCCAGCGCTTCACCCATGGCGGTGCTGTTGGCGACATTGATCGCGACGGTGACCTGGATGCGGTGCTGTTCAACCTCAATGATGCCTCCGGTCATGCCGTCCAAATTCTGGTTAATGACGGAGCGGGCACGATGGATGATCGGCCCGATCTGGCGCCCGCCTATTACCAGAGCATCACCATGCGCGCGGGATCGACCTGGGGAGCATTGTTCGATGCCGATGGCGATAGCGATCTGGACCTGATGGTGGGGAGCTGGAACGTCTCGCCACTGCCAAGCCAGATCTTCGCCAATAACGGCGCTGGCTCATTTGCCAATGCAGCCCCTTGGGACCTGCCTGGGTCAGGCATCCCCAAGGCCGTCATCCTGCAGGCAACGCCTTTCGATCTGAATGGTGACAATCTGCAGGATCTGATTCTGGCGGTCACCAATGGCGGCACCGAAGGCGAGGATTTCTACAATGCCAGCTATCTGCAGTTTTTGGTCAATAACGGCAATGGTCGCTTTGTCGATGAGACTGCGCAAAGGCTTCCGCAATCCATGACGCCCATCGCCAACTCCTCTGGCAGTTGGCCGAAATTCATCCAGGACATCGATATCGATGCCGATGGCGACAAGGACCTGATCGTATTCCGGACCTATCCGTCAACCGGTGCTGCCACAGTGGAGATCAATGACGGTTTTGGACGTTTCAGCCCCGCGCCAGCCTTAGATTACCTCAGCATCACCGCGGCAGATATGAATGGCGACGGGCTACCCGAATTCCTGGCCGTCATAGGCAATGAGCTTCGGGTGCTGGCGAATGACTTCGCGCCCTGGAGCGGGGGCGTCATGGCGATGACGAGGGGAGGGAGCGCCTCAAACATCATGGCGGAAGTCTATCGCGGGCCGGTGGTCGGCCTGCGCTATCAGTTCATCGGCTCGGATGCGGCTGAAGCCCTGGCTGGAACGGATGGCGCGGATTTTATCAATTTGGCGGGTGGCGATGATGCAGCGCAGGGCGGCGGTGGGGCCGATGTGCTGGATGGTGGCACGGGTTCCAATTTCCTGACCGGCGGGGCGGATAGGGACACGTTCTTTCTGGATGGCCGGCCCCTTAAACGCAGCTGGAGCACAATCGCCGACTGGCAGCAGGGCGAGCAACTGAGCCTTTTCGGCTACCTGCCGGGCGTCAGTCGCCTGACTTGGGTACCCAATGCGGGAGCGGATGGCTTCAGGGGACTGACCCTGCATGCCGATCTCGATGGCAATGGTGATATTGAAACCAGCGTCACCTGGGCCGGAATGGCCAGCCAGGATGCTTTGCCTAAGCCCTTGGAGTTTACCGGTCTGCTGTGGTTCACCTGACAATGCGCTAAAGGCCCAGGCGAAAGCCTTATCCTACCGGCGGCTGGGAGCACATTGTTCCCTGCCGCCAGAATCAACGATCTTAGAGCATTATCCGTTCAAACGGCATCGTTTGAGCGGATGAAGATGCTCGACATACACAGGCTTAGACCGAGTAGTACATCTCGAACTCAACCGGGTGCGGGGTGTGTTCGAACTTGTACACTTCCGTCCACTTCAGTTCGATGTAGCTCTCGATCTGGTCCTTGCTGAACACGTCACCGGCCAGCAGGTAGTCATGATCGGCGGCCAGCGCGCCCAGGGCTTCGCGCAGCGAACCGCACACGGTCGGAATGCCCTTCAGCTCCTCGGGCGGCAGGTCGTAGAGATCCTTGTCCATGGCATCGCCCGGGTGGATCTTGTTCTTGATGCCGTCGAGGCCGGCCATCAGCATGGCGGCGAAGGCGAGGTAAGGGTTCGCCGTCGGGTCGGGGAAGCGAACCTCCACGCGCTTGGCTTTCGGGCTCGTCGCGTAGGGGATACGGCAGGAGGCGGAGCGGTTGCGGGCCGAATAGGCCAGCAGCACAGGCGCCTCAAAGCCCGGGATCAGCCGCTTGTAGCTGTTGGTGGACGCATTGGTGAATGCGTTCAGCGACTTCGCGTGCTTGATGATGCCACCGATATAGTACAGCGCCATTTCCGACAGATCGGCATAGGCATTGCCGGCGAACATCGGCTTGCCGGCCTTCCAGATCGACTGGTGGACATGCATGCCCGAGCCATTATCGCCATAGACGGGCTTGGGCATGAAGGTGGCGGTCTTGCCGTAGCTATGGGCCACATTGTGCACGCAGTACTTGTAAATCTGCATGTGGTCGGCCTGCATGACCATCGGGCCGAACTTGGTGCCGAGTTCATGCTGGCTCTGCGCCACCTCATGGTGGTGCTTTTCGATCGCCAGGCCCATCTCGCCCATGGTGCTCAGCATCTCGGCGCGCAGATCCTGCTCGCTATCGACGGGGGCGACGGGGAAATAGCCGCCCTTGACCACGGGGCGGTGGCCCATATTGCCTTCCGGGTAGTCCTTCAGGCTGGCCTTAGGGCCCTCGATGCTGTCGAGCTCATAGATGCCATAGGTGCCGCCGGTGCCGAACTTCACGCTGTCGAAGATGAAGAACTCAGCTTCGGGGCCGAAGAAGGCGGTGTCGCCAATCCCGGTGGACTTCAGATATTCCTCGGCCTTCTTGGCCGTGCCGCGCGGGTCACGGTTGTAGCGCTGGCCGGTCGAGGGCTCGAAGATGTCGCAGAACAGGATCATCTGCGGCTTGGCCGAGAAGGGATCCATCACCGCGGTCGTCGCATCGGGCATCAGGATCATGTCGGACTCGTTGATCGCCTTCCAGCCGGCGATCGAGGAGCCGTCGAACATGATACCTTCGGCGAAGGTGTCGGGCTCGAGGGTGGAGATATGCTGGGCGGTGTGATGCCACTTGCCACGAGGATCGGTGAAACGGAAATCAACGTATTCAACGCTGTTCTCCTTCACCATCTCAAACACTTTCGCGACAGCGTCGTTAGGCTTCTTCGCCATGAATGGGTTCCTTCAATCAGCGTCCCGGTTGGAAATTCCGGCGGAGATGGCTCCACCGCCACCGCGCTGCCGCCCCGGGACGCTCTGCCCAGGCGCTGCACGGCGAAACCTTGTGCCGGCTAGACGGCGTCCTCGCCGCGTTCGCCGGTGCGGATGCGAATGACATCTTGGATGTCACTGACGAAAATCTTGCCATCGCCGATCCGCCCGGTGCGGGCGGCGGCCATGATGGCCTCAATGGCGCGGTCGAGCAGCGCATCGTCGCACACCACCTCGATCTTCACCTTGGGCAGGAAGTCGACCACGTATTCAGCGCCGCGGTAGAGTTCGGTGTGGCCTTTCTGGCGCCCGAAGCCCTTGGCCTCGAGCACGGTAAGGCCCTGCAGGCCGATCTCATGCAGGGCGTCCTTCACCTCGTCGAGCTTGAAGGGCTTGATGATCGCCTCGATCTTTTTCATCGCATCCAATCTGCTTTGTGCGCCCCTTGGGCGTTCCCGGCATTGGCCCTGGGCGACACATGCCAACCCAGAGGGGCCTAATGCCACGGCTTGGCGGCTCGCCACAATCCTTCCAGAGCCATACAATGGCACAATGATGTAGGTTTTCGCCCGCCGGGCGGGCAATCCGCCCAATGGCGGGGCATTTCCATGGCCTTGCACGAGCGGGGCAGGCAACCATACAACCACTCCAACCCCTATCTCATCGACGGATCCGCCGCCATGTCCCAAGCCGTGCTGCCTGCCCAGAACACCAGCCGCCCTGGCCGCCCGCAGAATGAATTGCTGAGCGCCACCGGCACCACCATTTTCACCGTGATGTCGGCACTGGCCAATCAGCATGGCGCGATCAATCTCGGCCAGGGCTTTCCCGATTATGATGGTCCCGAAGATGTGATCGAGGCCGCAGCCGCAGCCCTTAAGGATGGCCGCAACCAATACCCGCCCTTGACCGGCGTGCCCGAGCTACGCAGCGCCGTCGCCGCCCATAATAAGCGCTTCTACGGCATTGATATCGACCCCAATGCCGAGGTGGTGGTGACCTCCGGCGCGACCGAGGCGATCACCGCCTGCCTCATGGCGGTGATCAATCCCGGCGATGAGGTCGTGCTGCTCGAACCGCTTTACGACACCTATGTGCCCACGGTGAAATTGCTGGGCGGCATTCCCAAGCTGGTGCGCCTCAGCCCGCCGGGCTGGGATTTACCGCGCGCCGAACTGGCCGCCGCCTTCACCGCGCGCACCAAGGCCGTCCTGTTCAACACGCCGATGAACCCCACGGGCAAGGTCTTCACCCCCGACGACCTCGCCTTCATCGCCGAACTCGTCCAGCGCCATGACACCTATGCGATTTGTGATGAGGTTTATGAGCATCTGACCTTTGATGGCTGGAAGCATATCCCGCTGATGACGCTGCCCGGCATGCGGGAACGCTGCATGCGAATCGGCTCGGCCGGTAAAACCTTCAACCTGACCGGCTGGAAGGTGGGCTATGTCACCTGTGATCGTTCCTTGCAGCCCAATGTGGCCAAGGCGCACCAGAACCTCACCTTCACCACAGCGCCCAATTTGCAGCGCGGCGTGGCGGTTGGGCTGCTGAAGGATGACGCCTATTTCGCCAACCTCTCGGCCAGCCTGCAAGCCAAGCGGGACCTGCTGGGGGCGGGCCTGGCCCGCTTGGGCTTTGGCGTGCTGGAGAGCCGTGGCAGCTACTTCATCACCACTGATATCCGCCCGCTGGGCTGGATGGAGGATGATGTGGCCTTTTGCCGGGTGCTGACCGAAGAGGCGCGGGTGACCGCCATTCCCAATACCGCATTTTATGCCGCATCCGGCGCACCGGCGCATTATGTGCGCTTTGCCTTCTGCAAGAATGAGGCGCTGCTGGCCGAGGCATTGCTGCGGATCGAGGCCTGGCTGCAGGCGCGCGCCGGCCGGTAAACACCGCCGCCCCGCAGGGGCGCGCCTGGCGGCGATCGCCCAGGCATTTTCTGCGGGGCGGTTGACCAGCGCGCCCGCCTGCCCGTAAAGCATTCTGCGTGCGGCGGTCGTAGCTCAGCTGGTAGAGCGCCAGGTTGTGGTCTTGGATGTCGCGGGTTCGAGCCCCGTCGATCGCCCCATGTTTATCTGTATGTGTATAATGCGCCGGGCCTTGGCGCCAATTTTCGCTCTGCCGAAAAAACTTGCGCAATGGCCATGAATTGTCCTTCTATCCCGGGAGTATCCGGGACCCATTGTCATGCTCAGGCGCACAATCCTGCAGGCTGCCGCCCTCGCCGCCCCCGCCGCGGCGCAAACGCCGCCCTGGCCGTCGCGCGGCCCGGTGCGGGTGATCGTGCCCTTCACACCAGGCGGCTCGACCGATGGCATGGCCCGCGTCACCGCCGGCAAATTGTCCGAGAAACTGGGCCAGAGCTTCATTGTCGAGAACCGCGCCGGCGCCAATGGCGCGGTGGGCGGCCAGGCGGTGGCGAATGCAGCGCCGGATGGCTATACGCTGTGCTTCTCGGCCTCGATCCAGGCCATGGCGCGGCTGGTGATGCGCAACCCGGGCTATGATCCGCTGGTGGACCTCACGCCCATCATGCGGGTGGGGCGCGGGCCGTTGCTCCTGGTGATGAACCCCACGCGCGGCCCAGCCAATCTGGCCGAGCTCGTCGCCGCCGTGCGGGCCAATCCGCGCGCCTGGAACATCGCCACCTCCAGCCTGGGCTCCGCCGGCCATATCGCCACCATCGAGTTGATCCGCCTGATCGGCGCGGATATCCCCATCATCCCCTATCGCGGCACCGCACCGGCGCTGACCGATGTGATCGCCAACAACACCGCCATGATGATCGACCCGATTCTGGCCACGCTGCCCCCGCTGCGGGCGGGCACGCTGCGGGGCATGGCCATCACCGCCGCCGCCCGCAATGCCGCGGCACCCGAGCTTGCCACCGCCGCCGAACAGGGTTTCCCCAGCCTTGATATCCAATCCTGGTGGGGGCTTTGGGGCCCGCGGGGCCTGCCCGCCGAGGTCGCCGCCCGCATCGGCCAGGTGCTCAGCACCGGTATGTTCGATGCCGATATCGCGCCGCGGGTGAATAATATGGGCGTGGAGCCAGCGGCTGAGCCGGCGGCGGAATTCACCCGCTTTATTCAGGCGGATTTTGCCCGCTCGGAGGCCTTGTTGCGGCTGGCGAATTTCCAACCCGAGTAAATCGGCATGAAACCTTAACGCGATCTAAAAAATATATTGACTCAACCTTGGGTTGCAATTAATCCTTGGTTCATGCCCGCCGATGCATTCACCACCCTCCTCTCCCATTTCACCAGCTGGAACGATCTGGCGGGCAAGCCCGCTGTCGTGACCTACAGCTTCGCCGCCGATGGCCCGGCCGGCTTCGCGCCCTTCTCGGCGCAGCAGCAGGCCTCCGCCCGCAGCGCGCTCGCCGCCTGGGACAGAATCTCGGGCCTGTCCTTCGTTGAACTTCCCGATACGCCCGGCGGCGCCGGCATCGACCTACGCTTCCGGCTGGAGGCGATGAATTCAGTCGCCATCCTCGGCCAGGCGGAGCTGCCGCCCGATGGCGATGTGGCGCTGAACATCGCCCTCTTCCGCACCGACTCCCTGGCCCCCAGCGCCACCCGCATCGGCTACCAGACCCTGCTGCACGAGATCGGCCATGGGCTGGGCCTCGCCCATCCCGATGCCACCATCCCCGGTGCCGCCCAGAACACCGTCATGGTGGCGACGCTGGGCCAGACCCAGCCGGTCAATGCTCCCCTCGCCTGGGATCGCGCGGCGATCCAAAGCCTCTATGGCACCCAGGAAGCCGAGACGCTGCGCTGGTCGTGGGATGCCTCCCTGGGCGCGGTGCGCGGCGAGGGCACCCCCGGCGATGATGTGATGACCGGCACTGCCCATCGCGACGCCTTGTTCGGCGGCGCCGGCACCGACATGCTGCGCGGCGCTGCGGGCAATGACCTGCTCACCCCCGGCCTGGGCGATGATGTGGTGGAGGGTGGCGCGGGCTTTGATACCCTGGCCCTGGGCGTCACCCGCGCCGCCATGGCTTTCAACCCCGCCGGTGCGGTGGAAAGCGCCGAGGGGCGGGACAGGTTTTCCGATATCGAGGCGCTGCGCAGCCTCGATGGCACCACCTATCTCCAGGCGCCGGACGGGCTGGCCTCATTGGTCGGGCTTTATGCCGCCGCGCTGGGCCGTGCGCCTGATCCCGGCGGCCTAGCCTTCTGGTGGAACACCATGCAGGGCGGTGCAAGCCTGGGCAGCATCGCCCAGGGTTTCCTGGACAGTGCCGAATTCCAGGCCGGCCCCGGTCTTGGCGCCCGCTTCCAACTGCGCGGCGAGACGCCACCCGCCTTGCTCGACGCTGATGCCCTGGCCGGGCTGGCCAGCCGGGCCGATACCACCGCCTTGTTCGCCCAAGGCCTGTGGCTGCCCGATGTGGAAGGCCTATTGGTGGCGCAACTCTACGCCGTCTGCCTGGGCCGCAACCCGGACCCGACCGGCTATCAATCCTGGATGGCGGATTGCGATGCCGGGCTGTCCGACATCGCGCTCTCGGCCGGCTTCCTCTATAGCGCCGAGGCCGCGCTGCATGGGCCATCGCCCTGGGCAAGCCCCGAGGCGCTGCTGGCCGAGGCCCGGGCCGGCATGTGGGCGCATCATGGCGAGGGTGTCGTCTTTGCGTGATGGCCTCACCGCACCGCGTTGACTTTCCGGGATGATTCGCCAATTGCTGGACGGATGGCGCCCCAGCATGATGATTGAACCAATGAGCCCTCTTCGCCATACTCTCATGCTGCTGGCGCTGCTGGTCGGCGGCTGCGCGGCACCCATCCCGCCCATCTGCGGCGAGGAGGGAGAGCCCATCGCCCTCATCCAGCGTGGCATCCACACCGAATTGATGCTGCCCCGCACCCTGGTTGAGCAGGGCCTGCCCGCTATCGCCCAGCGCCACCCCGCGGCCACCACCATCGCTTTCGGCTTCGGCAAGCAGGGTGTGGTGGGGGTGGATGAGCCCAGCATTCTGGCCATCCTGGCCTCCCCCCTGCCGGGCCCGGCGGTGGTTGAGATCACCAGCATCACCGCCGTGCCAGATGAGGCGGTGCGGCTGCATCTGCCCGAGGCCGGCCGGGCACCGCTGCTGGCCTTCCTGCGCGAGGCCATGGCCGCCGATGAGCAGGAGGTCGCCGATGGCGCCCGTGCGGGCCGCAGCTTCCACCCAGCCGCCTATCTCTATACCCTCGCCTATAATTGCAACACCTGGCTGGCCGATGCGCTGGCCCGGGCGGGGCTGCCCTTTCTGGTCCTGCCGGGACAGACCGGGGAGGTGCTGATGTCCCAGGCCCGCAGGGTGCCCGGCGCCTGCCACAGGCCGCGCGGGCCTCTCCTCGCCCTCAGATAGCCGGCTTGCGCAGCACCGCGCGCACCACCTCAGCCAGGCCCTGATGCTTGGGGCCCTCATCGAGCCTGACCGCGCCTTCCAGCAGCACCAGCACCTCGAAACCGGCGAATTCCTGCTCCACAATCGCCCGGGTGAAGAGCAGTTCCGCCATGCGCGGCCCGCCCGAACGCCTGCCCTCCTGCGCCGGGGAGAAGCATTCCAGCACCAGCAACCCGCCCGGCTTCAGCGCATGCCGCAACCCAGCCGAGACAGCCGCACGGTCCGCCGGTGGCAAATGCACAAAAATCCACGCCACCAGGTCAAATTGCCCGAGCGGCCAGTCCCAGATGGTTGCATCCGCCACCACGGCGCGCAGCGCCACACCGCGCGCGGCGGCCAGGGCAGCGGCGCGCGCCATGCCGGTGGCCGACCAGTCCAGCGCGGTGACATCCAGCCCCTGGCCGGCAAGCCAAACGCCATTGCGCCCCTCGCCATCGCCCAGCGCCAGCGCCGCCATGCCAGGGCGCAGCCGATGCGCCTGTTCCATAAGGAACTCATTCGCCGCCTCGCCGAACATGCCGGGGGTTTCGCCATAGCGGGCATTCCAGGCGTTGCTGTCGCTCATGCCTGCCCTCCCGCCTGGGGTTCCCAACCCGGTGGCGCCATCTCGAAGCCGGCAAATTCAAAGGCGGGCGAGACGGTGCAGCCCACCAGGGAGTAATCGGCGCCCAGGCCGCCCATGGGCGCTGCCGCCTGCCACCAGCCCTTGGGCACCAGGGCGAAAGGCGACTGCCCGGCGGCGAAATCCACCCCCAATATCACCTCGGAGGCCGCACCGCCCGGCGCTGCCAGCCGCAGCCGCAAGGGCAGCCCGGCATGCCAATGCCAGCACTCCACCGCATCCACCCGATGCCAGTGCGAGGCCTCCCCCGCGCGCAGCAGAAAAAGAATGGCCGTGCCCACACCGCGGCCGCCATCTGCTGGCCGGTCGCGCCATGTCTCACGGAAAAACCCGCCCTCGGGATGCGGCTGCAGCCCGAGGCGGGTGATCAGGCTTTCAGCCGTTTCAGCCAACCGGCATGGTCCCGGCCAGGCCCGGATTGCTCAGCGCCGTGGCGTACCAGGCTGCGAGCTTGGGATGCGCCGCCTTCCAGGGCTCATGGGGGAAGCGGAAATCGAGATAGCCCAGCGCGCAGGCAATGGTGATGCGGCCCACATCCATCTCCCCGGAGAGATCAGTATTCTCCAGCACCGCCAGCGCGCGCTCAACAACGCCGGCCTGGCGGGAGGTGAAGGCCACGCGGCCCTCATCCTGCGGCAAGGCAAGCTGCATGCGGCGCGCAATGGCGGCATCCATAATGCCATCACCCAGCGCCTGGAGCTTCAGCGCGGCAATGCGCGCCGGCCCGGCCGGGGGCACCATCGGTGCCGCATCGCCCAGCGTATCGAGATATTCGACGATGACCGGGCTGTCATACAGCGTGTCGCCGCTATCGGTCACCAAAGCGGGGATGCGGCTGAGCGGGTTGTCGGCCAGCAATTCGGCCGGGCTGAGATGGGGGTTGGAGCGAATCTGTTCGATGCGCCCATCGAGCCCACGGATGATGGCGCAGGCCATCACCTTGCGGACATAGGGGCTGGCTGGGCTGTGATGCAGTTTCATCGGATTTTCCTGGCGTTGAACGGCACCACCATGCCGCGCCAGGGCGCCTGCTTCAATCCAGCCCCGGCTGCATCAGCGAAAGCTGTCCTTGGCGGCGCGGATGCGCGCCAGATCCTCCACGGTTTTCGCCCGCAGGAAGGGATTGACCGCGCGCTCCAAACCCAAGGTGGTGGGCAGGGTGGGTGCGCCGGCCTCGCGCATGGCATGGGCTTTCTCCGCCCAGTCGCGCAGCGCCGCATTATCCGGCTCCACGGTGAGGGCGAAGCGGATATTGCTCTCGGTGTATTCATGGCCGCAGCACACAAGGGTGTAATCAGGCAGTGCGGCCAGGGTGGCGAGGGATGCGAACATATCCGCAGCCGTCCCCTCCAGTAGCCTGCCGCAGCCGGCAGAGAACAAGGTATCGCCGCAAAACACCGCCTCGGGGAAGGAAAAAGCGATATGGCCCAGCGTATGGCCCGGGCTGTCCAGCACCAGGGCGGCGGATTGGCCGAGGGTGAAGCTGTCGCCCGGGCGCAGCGCCTCATCGAGCGCGGGCAGGCGATGCGCATCCGCCGCGGCACCGGCCACCCTGGCACCAAATTCGGCCGCCAGTGCCACCACGCCGGCCACATGGTCACCATGATGGTGGGTGAGCAAAATCCAGTCGAGGCCAGTGCCCTCGGCGCGGATCATGGCCGATATCGGCCGGGCCTCGCCGGGATCAACCACCGCGGTCTGGCCGGTCGCGGGGTCACGCAGCCACCAGGCGTAATTGTCACTGAGGCAAGGAATGGCCTTGATGGCGATGGTCATGCGCGTCTCCGATGGATCACTCCCGCAGCCGCGGGTCAGCCCCTATATCCTCCTGATGAGGCACGAGGTCCACGGTCTTGAAGCATTCTATGCCAGCGCTCCTGGCCTTGTCGCACAGCGCATGCTGCGGCAGGGGCTGCGCGGGATATGGCCGCATTTGCATGGTATGAATCTGCTGGGCCTGGGCTGGGCCATACCCTATCTGCCGCTGTGGTCGGGGCAGGTGACGCGCAGCCTGGCCCTGGTGCCGGCACCCATTGCCAGCCCCGCGCCGCCGCCCCCGGCCGCGGTGATGCCCGAGGCGCTGCTGCCGCTGCCCGATCTTTCGATGGATCGCATTATCCTGGTGCATGCGCTGGAGATGGTGCAGGCGCCCGAGGCGCTGCTGCGCGAATGCTGGCGGGTGCTGCGCGATGATGGAAGGTTGATCGTGGTCGTGCCCAATCGCCTCGGCGCCTGGTCGCTCTTCGACCATACGCCCTTCGGCCAGGGCCGCCCCTGGTCGCGCGGGCAGTTGTGGCGGCTGCTGGAGGGGCGGCTATTCCGCGTGGCGCAGATGCGCCCAGCACTCTTCGCGCCACCGCTGCCCTGGCGCTGGGCGCTGACTGGCGCTGGCCTTTGGGAGGGTATGGGCCGCGTGGCCCTGCCGCGCCTATCGGGCGTGGTGATGGCCGAGGCGGTGAAGGACGTGCTGGGCGCTGTGCCGCTGGGCGAGGGGGCGTCGCGCATGGTGCGGATGCCTCCGCTGCATGGGGTGGTGAAACAACTCTAGGAGCCATTTTACCGCAAGCGAAGACGCCGAAACGGCTCTAGGATTCTGTTTTCCCGAATTTTCCGAGTCGCCTTGGGAAGCCGCAAGGCTTGAAAATGCTCTAACCGCGCACCCGCTCCGCCGGCGCCTCCGCCATGGCTGGGTTCTCCGGCCAGTCATGCTTGGGGTAGCGCCCGCGCATATCTTTGCGCGCATCGCGCCAACCGCCGGCCCAGAACCCGGCCAGATCAGCGGTGATCGCAATGGGCCGCCCGGCGGGTGAGAGCAGGGCGATATGCAGCGGCAGAGCGCCCCCCGCCAGGCGCGGCGTGGTGGTAACGCCATAGAGGTGCTGCGCCCGTGCCTCGAACCGGGGCACCTCTGCGGTGTAATCCACCGCCGCGCTGCGGCCCTTGGGCAAGGGCAGCCGTGCGGGCAGGGCGGCCTCCAGCGCGCGGCGCTGCTCATGCGTCAGCAGCCCCATGATGAGCGCGTGGGTGTCGATCGCGCGCAGTTCCGAAAGCTTGCTGCGGCCATAGAGTTGGGTTGCCAAAGCAATGGTGGTGAGCGTGGCATCGGGCCAGCTCGGGTCGGAGCGGCGCATCCAGCCGATGCGCGCCTGCGCCTGTTTCGCCGCCTCCGTCCAGTCCAGGTCGCGCCAATCGCGCTCGGCGGCGGCCTGAGCCAGCGCCTGGGCCAGCGCCTCAGGATCAGGGTTTTGCGGCGCGGCCTCTTCCAGAATCAGCGGGCCGAACATTTTGCGCCGCCGGGCGGTGACGGTGCCGGTGCGGGCATCGAACACAGCACCCTCCACCCAGCGCATCCGGTCCGGGAAGCGCGCCTCCAGCAGCGCCAGCTCCAGCGGCGCTGCCATGCGGATGCGCGCCTCGGTGCCGATGAGGTCGAGTTGCGCCACCGCCAGCAGCGGCGCGCGGCGCAGCGGGTCGGTGGCGGCGGTGCGCGCACCCGGCCCCGCCCCCTCCAGCCCGGCCAGGCGGAAGGCACCCTCCAGCGCGCCGCGCCGGGCGGCGATGCGGTCAGGAAAACCCGCCGCCAGCAGGGGGCCTGCATCACCGCCGGGGAGGGATTTGGCGCTCAACCCCAGCCGGCGGCGATGCTGCGCGGCGCTGCGGGCGATGCGCGCCACCGTCGGCCGGTCGGCCTGCGCATGGTCGGCGCCATGCAGCAGGCCCAGGCGGAGATTGATATCGGCCGGCGCCTCGCGGTCGCGGATAGGGTCGCGCTCTTCCAGCAGGGCGGCGAGATCGGCGGCGAGGGCCTGCTCGCCCGCATCGCGCGCGGCCAGCATCATCCTCGCAAAGCGGGGATGGGTGCCAAGCCGCGCCATGCGCCGGCCGGTCTCGGTGATGCGGTTGTCGCTATCCAGCGCGTCCAGCGCGCGCAGCAGGGCATGGGCGGCCGCGAGCGCGCCGGCGGGCGGCGCATCGAGCAGCGCGAGCGAGGCCGGCGCCGCCCCCCAGGCCGCGCAGTCCAGCGCGAAGGAGGCCAGCTCGGCCTCCAAAATCTCCGGCCTGTCCTGCAATGGCAGGCCACGATGCAGCGCCTCGGTCCACAGCCGGATGGCGACACCGGCTTCGGTGCGCCCGGCGCGCCCCGCCCGCTGTTCGGCCGCCGCCCGGCTGATCCGCTGGGTGGTCAGCCGGCTCAGCCCCGAACTGGCATCAAGCCGCGGCGCGCGGCGAAACCCACCATCGATAACGATACGCACCCCGGGCACGGTGAGCGATGTCTCGGCAATAGAGGTTGCCAACACAACTTTGCGCCGGGCGGAGGGTGCCAGCGCCCGGTCCTGCTCCGCCGGGGGCAATTCGCCATGCAGCGGCAGCACATCCACATCCAGCCCCGAAAGGCGCTCGGCCGTTCGGCGTATCTCACCCCACCCCGGCAGAAAGGCCAATACATCGCCCGGATGGGCGCGCAGCGCATCGCGGATGGTATTGGCCATCGCCTCGGGCAATTCCCGCGCATCGGCCAATTCCCGCGCGCGATGGGAGATGGCAACGGGATAGGCCCGGCCCATGCTCTCGATCACCGGCGCGCCCAGTAGGGTGGCGAAGGCCGCGCCATCCAGCGTGGCGCTCATTGCCAGCAGGCGCAGCTCCGGCCGCAAATTGCGCTGCACATCAAGGCAGAGCGCGATGGCGATATCGGTGTCGAGATTGCGCTCATGCGCCTCGTCGAACAGCACCGCCGCCACGCCATCCAACCCCGGGTCGGATTGCAGGCGGCGCACCAGCAGCCCCTCGGTCACCACCTCCACCCGCATGGCCGGGCCGGCCACACGGTCCAGCCTGGTGGCCAGGCCGATGCGCTCGCCCAGCGCCTCGCCCAGCAATTCGGCCATGCGGCGGGCGGCGGCGCGGGCGGCGACGCGGCGTGGCTCCAGCAGCAGAATTTTCTGCCCCGCAGCCCAGGGCTCATCCATCAGCACCAGCGGCACAAGGGTGGTTTTGCCCGCACCTGGGGGGGCAACCAGCACGGCCGAGGCGCCGGCGCGCAGCGCGTCCAGCAGCGCTGGCAGCGCCTCGCGCACCGGCAATGGCGGAAGGATTGTCACGCCGCCGCCCGAGGCGCCAGCGCAGCGGCCGCGAGGTCGATCCGGGCGCGGATCGGCAAATGGTCAGAGGCCACGCGCGCCAGCACTGTGTCATGCACCTGCGGGCCACGCACCAGCCCATGCGGTTGGCCCAGAATGCGGTCCAGCGCCAGAAAAGGCAGGCGGGAGGGAAAGCTGGCGCGATGCGGCCCGAAGGGACCAAAGCGCGGCTCCAGAACCGCCAAGGCAGAGGCCGCGCCCGCGCGCCATTCATTGAAATCGCCCAGCAGCAGGGTGGGCATGGCCGGCCCCTCTGCCACCGCCGCCAGAATGGCGCTGGTCTGCAGCAGGCGGTGGCGGCGCAGCAGCCCCAGATGCGCCGCCACCACCCGCAGCCTGCCATGGGGAAAGCTCAGATCAACCACCAGCGCGCCGCGCGGCTCCGCCCCCGGAAGCGACAGGCAGCGCACCCGGCTGGCCGTGGCGCCGCGCACCAGCAGCGCATTGCCATGCCAGCCATGCCCGCCCTTGTGCTGCGGTGCGGCAATAAGAGTAAGGCCACAGCGCGCCGCTATATCGGCCATATCCAGCAGCCCGGTGCGCCGGCCAAAGCGGCGATCCACCTCCTGCAAGGCCAGAATATCGGCATCAAGCTCGGCAATCACATCGGCGATGCGGCCGGGGTCAAAGCGGTGATCCACACCGATGCATTTATGGATATTGTAAGAGGCGGCGATGAGCCCGCCATTCGCCGCAGCACGGCGCGGCGGAGCATCGCCGCCGCGGCGGCTGAGGGCGCGTTCCAGCCGGCGCAGCGCCACCTGCACCTCACCGGTCAGCCGCATGGGGCGCCTATGGGGGTGCCTATGGTGGTGGATAATGGCGCGCTCCGACATGGCCGCTCCTTGGCTGCGAAAACCGGCGGGCCGTGGCCTTATGGCAAGGACCAAGCCGAAGGTGTCATGACATGGTGCCAATACCTCTCGCAAGGCCTAGGGGCGTTGCGCCGCCTCAGCGCAGATGTTCCTGCAAGCGCGGCATCAACTCCACCAGATTGCAGGGGCGAAACCGGCTATCGAGCTGATGCACCAGGATATCATCCCAGGCATCCTTCACCGCGCCATTGCTGCCGGGCAGGGCGAAGAGATAGGTCCCCCCCGCCACGCCGCCAATCGCGCGGGACTGAATCGTGGAGGTGCCGATCTTCTGGTAGCTCAGCATCCTGAACAACTCGCCAAAGCCCTGAATTTCCTTCTCCAGCACCCGGGAGAATGCCTCTGGCGTCACGTCGCGGCCGGTGATGCCGGTGCCGCCGGTGGTGATCACGCAATCCACCTCGCGGTTGGCGATCCATTCGCGCAGAATCGCCTCGATCAGGGTCGCATCATCTTTCACGATGCGGCGCTCGATCATCCCATGCCTCGCTGCCGCAATGCGCGCGGCCAGCGTGGCGCCGGATGTATCACTGGCCAGGTCGCGCGTGTCGCTCACCGTCAGCACGGCGATCTGGATGGGCAGGAAGGTGAGGGCTTCGTTGATCGGCATAGCAACACTATGCCTCAGTTCAGCCGCGGCTGTCGTCCCACCCGCAGCATCGCCGTCACATCCCCAGGCTGGGCGAAGCGGGGGAAGCTGCCGCTCGCCAGCGCATCCAGGCTCGCCGCCGGCAGGCCGAGGCGCGAGGCATAGATCCAGGAAAATCCCAGCACCCGCTGCACATAGGCGCGGGTTTCGGTGACAGGAATGCTCTCGATGAACAGCAGCGGGTCCTGCCGATGCTGCGCCGAGGGCAGCCAGCGCGAGAGGTTCCCCGGCCCCGCATTATAGGCGGCGAGCAGGCGGATCAGGTCACCGCCCACCGTGTCATGCCGCGCCAGGTAATGCAGGTAGCGCTGGCCGAGTTCCAGGCCAAAGCCGGGCTCATGCAGCTGCTCGGCATTGGCTCCGCTCAGGCTTGGGTCATTGGCGATATAGCTGGCCGTGGCCGGCATGATTTGGAGAATGCCGCGCGCGCCGGCGCGCGACAGCGCCATGGGGTCAAAGCGGCTTTCCTGCAACGCCAGCGCGTAGAGCAAGGCCGGGTCCACCCGGTAGCCGCCCGAGGGCAGCAGGGTGGGCAGCGGGAAGCGGGCGAAATCGCGCGGGCGGCCATCCTCGCTCTGGCTGGCCGCTGCCACCTGGGTGACAAGCGCATTCATCCCCGCCTGGCCGGCGAAGGTGAGAATGGCCTGAGTGAGCAGCGGATTGCCCCGGCCGCGGCGGTAGAGCAGCCGCAATTCGGCCTCGGCGCGCTGGCGCTGGCCGATTTGCAGCAGCGCCATGGCGCGCCAGCCCCCGGCGGTCTCGGCCAGTGCGGAAGCATCGGCGGCGGGGTTTTCCCAGGCGAAACCATTGGGCAGGCCGAGGGTGCGCCGGGCCAGCATGCCATAAAAGGTGCGCGGCTCCTGCGCCGCCTGCAGCATCCAGCCCACATAGGCCTGCGGCCGGCGGGCCCGCACCGCGGCGCGCGCCGTCCAGAAGGCGGCGGCCGAGCGCAGGGCGGGGGCCGCCATCGGCGAGCGCGCGGCGCGCTCGAAGAACCCCAGCGCCAGCTCGTAGCTCTCCAGGGCCCAGGCGGCGAGGCCGGCCTGGAATGCGGCATTGGGGTTATGCGCCGAAACCCGCAACGCCTCGCCGGCGATGCGCAGCGCATCCTCATCCTGGCCCATGCGGAACAGCGCCTGGGCAATCTCGGCCTTCAACTGCCCGGCATAGGCGGGGCTGATATCGGCCCGCGCGATGGCAAGCAGCGCCTGGGCCGGCTGGCCCTCCGCCACGCGGTCTCGCACCTGGCGGTCGAGCGTGCTGTTGCGCGCCAGTGCGGGGCCTGCGGGGCGTTCCTCGGGCGGGACTTCGAGCGCATGCGCGGGCATATCGGGCTGCGCGGGCGGCGGCGGCAGGGCGGCACCGCGCGGCAGACGGGAGGCGAGGTGGGTATGCAGCGATATCGCGTCCGGATGGTCGGAATGATCGGCGAGCCAGGCCTGCAGCGCATGGATGGGCGTATCGGCCGTGGCGCGCAGGTAGCGATCGGCCAGCAGGTGGCCCATCAGCCGGCGGTCATCAAGCTGCTCGCTCACGCGCCCGGCGGCCAGCAGGTCCCCACGGGCCTGGGCCTCGAAGGCACGGCGCATGCGTGCGGCATCGGCCGCGCCCATCACCGCCATGGGCTGTGCCATGCGCTGGGGCGCGCGTGCCGCATGGGCAATGGTGTCGGTGGCCTGCTGGGCTGAGGCGGAGCAACCCCAACTAAGGGCTGCTGCCAAGGCCACGCCACCCAGCGTTGCGCGGGGGCGAGTGCGGGCCTGTGGGAGTGAAACTTCCATGGCTGGGAGTTCGTTAGTCGGGCTGGGCCGATAAAGCAATCCAACAGTGACAAATTCACCAATTGCTGTGATGAATAAATCGAGAGTTCAGACCATAGATTTCATGAAATCAACGTTTTAGCGTTATATGTAACCACCCATTTTGCTGTGCCACAATTCAGCCTTCATCACGGCGGCGGCTCAGCATCAGCCAATCATGCCATGCGTCTTTTTTGGACAGCGGGCTGCGCAAAAGATACGCCGGATGCAAGGTGGCCAGGGCTGGAATGACTTGCCCATCCTCCAATATGACTTGGTGCCATTCGCCGCGCATGCGGGTGATGCCTTCGCGCCCGCCGAGCAATGCCTTGGCGGCCGTACCGCCCAGCAGCACCAGCAATCGCGGCCGGGCCAGCGCGATATGCCGCCGAACGAAGGGCAGGAAGAGCTGCATCTCAGCGTCTGTCGGCGTGCGATTGCCCGGCGGCCGCCAGGGCAGGATATTGGTGATGTAAATATTGTCGGCCCGCGAGAGGCCGATGCTGGCCAGCATCCGGTCCAGCAATTGGCCGGATGCGCCAACGAAGGGCTTGCCCTGGCGGTCCTCATCGGCGCCCGGCGCCTCGCCAATCGCCATGATCGGGCTGCCGGGAATGCCATCGGCGAAGACCAGCTGGGTTGCCGTCTCGCGCAGGTTGCTGCCGGTGAAGCCGGCCATGGCCTCGCGCAGCGCATCAAGGCTGGCAGCGCCGGCGGCCAGCGCCGAGGCCTCGGTGGCGGCGGGGGGCACCGGACGAGGCTGGGCGCTTGCCGCCAGGCGCGGCGTGGCGGGCAGAACCTCCGGCGGCGGTCGCACAGGCCGCGGCGCCGCGAGGCCGAGCGGCGCGGCCTCCAGCGCCTCATCGGCTCCCCAATCCAGCTGCAGCCTCAGCGCGGCCAGCAGCGCCGCATGCTCATCCATCACCCATTGCCCCTGGAGCTTGCTTGTGAACCTGGCACGCCTGCATCCGCAGACAGACTCTTACGCAGTCCCGCACCCTTCGCTACATAGCTTATGCCGGAAATGCGGGAGAAAGCGATGGCCGAGCGCGAAGCGATGGAATTCGACGTATTGATCGTTGGGGCGGGGCCGGCTGGCCTGGCAGCGGCGATCCGTATCAAGCAGCTCTCGCCCGATGCGGCGGTCTGCATCGTTGAGAAGGGCGGCGAGGTTGGCGCGCATATCCTCAGCGGCGCGGTGCTGGAGCCGCGCGCCCTCGATGAGCTGATCCCCGATTGGCGCGAGGACCCGCCGGCCCTGGCCACCCCGGCCGGCGATGACCGCTTCATGATGTTGACTGAGACGCGCGCGATCAAACTGCCCACGCCGCCGCAGATGAACAATCACGGCAATTACATTGTCTCGCTCGGCAATGTCGCCCGCTGGCTGGGTGCCCGCGCCGAGGCGCTGGGGGTGGAAATCTACCCAGGCTTCGCCGCCTCCGAGACCATCATCGAGGATGGCGTGGTCAAGGGCGTCGTGGCCGGGGTGATGGGCATTTCGCGCGATGGCAGCGAGGGGCCGAACTACCAGCCGGGGATGGAGCTGCGCGCCAGCTACACCCTCTTCGCCGAGGGCTGCCGCGGATCGCTTACCAAGAAACTCTTCGAGACCTATGGCCTGCGCGATGGCGTGCAGGAGCAAACCTATGCGATCGGCCTCAAAGAGCTGTGGCAGATCCCCAAGGAAAAGCACACGCCCGGCCTCGTGTGGCATTCCACCGGCTGGCCGTTGAAGAGCGACACCTATGGCGGCTCCTGGCTCTACATGCTGGGCGAGGATCTGGTGAGCGTGGGCTTCGTGGTGGGCCTCGATTACCCCAACCCCTGGCTCAGCCCCTTCGATGAGTTCCAGCGCTTCAAGACCCATCCCGAGGTCCGCAAATTCCTCGAAGGCGGCAAGCGCATTTCCTATGGCGCGCGGGCGCTGAATGAGGGCGGCTTCCAGTCCATCCCCAAGCTGGTCTTCCCCGGCGGTGCGCTGATCGGCGATACGGCCGGCTTCCTCAACGTGCCCAAGATCAAGGGCACCCACACCGCGATGAAGAGCGGCATGGTGGCGGCCGAGGCGTTGGTGGCCGCCTTGGCCAGCGAGGAGCGCGCCCCGGTGCTGGCCGAATACCCCGCCATGCTGGAACAAAGCTGGCTGTGGGAAGAATTGAAGGCCGTGCGCAATATCCGCCCCGCCTTCGCCAAATGGGGCATGTGGGGCGGGCTGGTGAATGCCGCACTCGACACCTACGTCTTCAAGGGCCGCGCGCCCTGGACCATGGGCCACCATGCCGACCATGCGAGCCTCAAACCCGCCGCCGAGGCGCCTAAAATCGACTACCCCAAGCCCGATGGCGTGCTGAGCTTTGACCGCAATTCCTCGGTCTTTCTCTCCAACACCAATCATGAGGAAGACCAGCCGGCGCATCTGAAACTGCGCGACCCGGGCAAGTGGCTGGCCGAGAATTTTGTGAAATACGCCAGCCCCGAGAGCCGCTATTGCCCCGCCGGGGTCTATGAGGCGATCGAAGATGGCCAGGGCGGCCACCGGCTGCAGATCAATGCGCAAAACTGCGTGCATTGCAAAACCTGCGACATCAAGGACCCGACGCAGAATATCGACTGGTGCACGCCGGAGGGGGCGGGGGGGCCGAATTACATCGGCGGGATGTGATGATGCAGGGGTGCCACGCCCAACCCGCTGCCATGGCCGCGTCGGAGCGCGGCCTGTCTGCCCTGGCTCTGCCCGCCCTGGCTTTGCCCGCCCGGTCAGGGGCTGGCCGCTATCCGGAGGCCTGAACCGCCTTGCCCCTCATCCAAATCATGCGCCTGGGCGTTCTCGCCTCCACCGGCTGGCTCGCCCTCGCCGCGCTGCTCTGGCAGCGCCATGGCTTCCTCTGGGCCTTCCTCGCCGTGCTGATCTGGGTAGCCCTGCTGCGGCTCTTCCAGCAGGCCGTGCTGGCCCATGCCAAATCCCTGGCCGGTAAAACCCCATGAGCGAGGCCGCCGACCTCATCGCCGCCGCCCAAGCGCTCGACACCGCAGGCTTCATGCCCAGCAAATCCGGCAATATCTCCCTCCGCACCCCACGCGGCTTTCTCATCACCCCCTCGGGCCTGCCCTATGCCCAGGCCACGGCCGATGACCTGGTGGAACTCGCCGCCGATGGCACCACGCTGACCGGCCACCGCCGCCCCTCCAGCGAATGGCGGCTGCATGCCGATCTTTACGCCGCCCGGCCCGATGCCCAGGCCATTATCCACACCCACAGCCCCCATGCCACGGCGTTGAGTTGTGCGAGGCGGCCCATCCCCGCGCTGCATTACATGATCGCCTTTGCCGGCGGCGATGACATTCGCTGCTCAGCCTATGCCACCTTCGGCACGCCCGAATTGGCAAGCGAGGCGGTGGCCGCGCTGGAGGGCCGCCGCGCCTGCCTGCTCGCCAATCATGGCGTCGTTGCCCTGGGCGCTACTTTGGCCGGCGCTGAAACCCTGGCGCGTGAGGTCGAGAATCTGGCCCGGCAATACCTGCTGCTGCTCGCGGCGGGGCTTTCGCCCGTGCTGCTCGATGGCGCTGAGATGGAAGCGGTGGCGGCACAGTTTCGCGGCTATGGCAGGCCGGTGTAATCGTGCTTTTGATGTAACACCGCCCCTTTGATGTGCCCATGAGGCCACAGCTTCTGGTGGCCATGCCGCAGGGGCTTATATCTCACTGCAATGATCAGCCCTCAACCCACGATGCGCGCCGCCTTGCTGGCAACCGCCCTGCTTTGCCTCTGCGCGGCGGGCGCGGCGCCGGCTGATCGTGCCTCCACCCGCCCGCCGCGCGCCCCGCAGGCGGCATCGGGCACCATCGGCGCCTTCCTCGCCGGCCGCTTCGCCGCCGCCCAGATTGATACCGCCACCGCCGCCGACCAACTCCTCGCCGCGCTGCATGGTGACCCGGATAATCCCGAATTGCTCATCCGCGCCTTCAGGGCCAGCGTGATGGATGGCCGTGCCGAGGCGCTGCGGCTGGCCCGGCGGCTGCCGGACAACCCCTTGGCCATGCTGCTGCAACTGGGCAGCGATGCGCTGGCTGGCCGTTGGGACCGTGTTGAGCAACGCGTGCGTGCCCTGCCACGCAATGGCGCCACGGCGCCCTTGCTGCCGGTGCTGCTGGCCTGGACCCAGGCCGGCCGTGGCCAGAGTGACCAGGCCCTGGCCGGGCTGCGGCCGATCATTGAGCAGGGCCGTTTTCGCGCCCTCAATGCCCTGCATGCCGCCATGATCGCCGACCTCTCAGGCCGCATGCGCGAGGCGGAGCGCCTGGTGCGCCTGGCCCTGGCCGACCAGCCAGACCCCACCTTGCGCCTGGCGCTGCTTGGCGCCTCCATCCTCCATCGTGCCGGGCGGCCGGCCGAGGCCGACCGCCTGCTCGATCAATTGGCCGGCAATGGCGATGAAATCTCGCTGGCGGCGATCGAACCTGCCCGCAGCCTCGTGCTCGCCGGCCGCGGGGTGACCTCTCCGGTGGAGGGCATTGCCGAGGCCTATGTCGCCATGGCCGGCGCGCTGCGCGCCCAGGGCGCCAATGATGAGGCCATGCTGCTCTCCCGCTTGGCCCTGCGGCTGCGCCCCGCCTTCGGCCCCGCCATGGTGCTGGTGAGCGATGTGCTGACCGAAGGCGAGGAACTGCCACAGGCGATGGAACTGCTCCGGCTGATCCGGCCCGATGATCCCTTACACGGCGTGGCAGCGCTGCGCCGTGCCGGGCTGCTGGAGCGGATGGAGCGTCGCGATGAGGCGCTGGCCCTGCTGCGCGAACAGGCCGCCAGCATGGCCGGCCAGCCCCAGCCGCTCATCCGCATGGGCGATGTGCTGCGCAATGCCCGCCGCTTCGCCGAGGCGGCGGCGGCGTATGGCGAGGCCGCGGCGCGCATCCCCAGCCTGACCGTGCGGGACTGGCCGCTGCTCTATGCGCGGGGCATCGCGCGGGAGCGCAGCGGCGATTTCCCCGGTGCCGAGGGCGATTTCCTGCGCGCCCTGGAACTCGCGCCTGATCAGCCTTATGTGCTGAATTACCTGGGTTATTCCTGGGCTGACCAAGGGCTGAACCTTGAACGTGCACGCGCCATGCTCGCCCGTGCGGTGGAACTTCGCCCGCAGGATGGCAATATCGCCGATAGCCTGGGTTGGGCGCTGTTCCGCCTGGGCGACCTGCCAGGCGCCATCGAATGGCTGGAAAAGGCGGTGGAGTTGGAGGTGCGCAACAGCACCATCAATGACCATCTGGGCGATGCCTATTGGGTGGCCGGGCGCGAGCGTGAGGCGGAGTTCCAGTGGCGTCGGGCATTGACCATGGAACTCGAACCCGGTGAGGGGCCGCGCATCGAACTGAAACTGCAAAACGGCCTGCCGCGTGAGGCGGTTCCGGCGGCATTGCGGCGCTGAGACGGCCGCCGATGTTCGAGCCCGCCCCCGCCAAGGTCAATCTCTGCCTGCATGTGCTGGGGCGGCGCGGCGATGGCTATCACCTGCTCGACAGCCTGGCGGTGTTTGGCCCGGCGCAGGATGTGCTGCGCCTCGAGGGCCCGGGCGCGCTGTCACTGCGGCTGGAGGGCAAATTCGCCCCCGGCTTGATCACCGAATCCGATAATTTGGTGCTGCGCGCCGCCCATGCCCTGGCTGGGGCGGCTGGCATGGCGGCCCCCAAGGGCGGGCTGGTGCTCGAAAAAAACCTGCCCGTGGCTTCGGGCATTGGCGGTGGCTCGGCCGATGCCGCAGCCGCGCTGCGCCTGCTCAACCGCGCCTGGGGCCTGGAATTTCCCCCGGAGCGGCTGCGGGCCATCGCCCTCCCGCTGGGGGCCGATATCCCGGTCTGTGTCGAAAGCCGGCCGGCGCGGATGGGCGGGGTGGGGGAGGTGATGATGGCCGCGCCCGCGCTGCCACCTGTTGCGCTGCTGCTGGTCAATCCGGGTGAGGCCCTGGCCACCCCGGCGGTGTTTCGCGCCCGGCAGGGCGGGTTTTCCGGCCCCGCGCCGCTGCCCCCCGCCTGGGCAGATGCCACCGCCATGGCGGCGAATCTGGCACGCTGCGGCAATGATCTGCAGGCGGCGGCGATCAGCCTCTGCCCCGCCATCGCCACGGTGCTGGCGGCCATTGGCGCGCAGCCGGGCTGCCTGCTGGCGCGGATGAGCGGCTCGGGCGCCACCTGTTTTGGCCTCTTCGCCACCACGGCAGAGGCCGAGGCAGCGGCCAGCGCCATGCCTGCCAATTGGTGGTCGCATGCAGGCCCCCTTTACGAACCGCCCGCCTGATGGCACTTCCCATCGGCGCCGGCACTGGGGTGTAGCCAAGTGGTAAGGCAGCGGTTTTTGGTACCGCCATTCCTAGGTTCGAATCCTAGCACCCCAACCAGCCGCGTTTATTTTTCCATTGAATGCGTGTTGCTCAGGCAGCGTCCTGCGCAATCCTTGCCTTGCCTTGCCTTGCCTTGCCTTGCCTTGGCCTAGCCTAGCCTAGCCTAGCCTAGCCGCACCAAGCCGAGGAGGATGCAAACGGGCCTTACCGTGTCATGGTGACCCATAACCCGTAGAGCGACACCGCCCGGAGGGTGATAAGCTATTCGACCACCATATTGGGCGATGATGAGCGCCCCAAGGGAGATAAAAATGCGTTTGGGCGAAGGTGAATCGGCACGGCCGGGGGCGCGGCTGCGCGCAGCAATGGCAGCGCATAAGCCGCTGATCATCCCTGGCTGCTACAATGCCATGTCGGCCAGGGTGCTGGAGGATGTGGGTTTTCCCGCGCTCTATATGTCGGGCTATGGCACCTCGCTCTCCCTGCTCGGCCTGCCCGATGCGGGCCTCGTGACGCAGACGGAAATGGCGCTGAACGCCCGCCTCATCGCCTCCGCCGTGCGCCTGCCGCTGATCGCCGATGCCGATACCGGCTTTGGCAATGCCATCAACGTCGCCCGCACGGTGGAGGAATACATCCGCAGCGGCGTGGCCGGCATGCATCTGGAAGATCAGGTGGCGCCCAAGCGCTGCGGCCATGTCGCCGGGCGCGAAGTGATCGACCGTGACGAGGCCGTCGGCAAAATCCGCGCCGCCGCCGCGGTGCGCGATGCGATCGACCCCAGCTTCGTGCTGATCGCCCGCACCGATGCCCGCGGCGCCCATGGTGGCTCGATGGAGGAGGCGATCTGGCGCGCCAATGCCTATCTGGCGGCCGGCGCCGATCTGGCCTTTGTCGAAGGCCCGGCCAGCAAGGCCGAAGTGGCCGAAATCTGCGCTGCCGTGCGCGGGCCGGTCTTCTACAACATGACCGGCATCTCGCCGCGCATGTCAGAAAGCGAGATGGCCGAACTCGGCATCGCCGTCTGCATCCTGCCCGGCGCCGCCATGCGCGCCACCCTCATGGCCGTGCATGATTTCGCCACCGCCCTCAAGGAGCACGGCCCCATGGCCGAGGCAGAATTCGACCGCCGCTTCCAGCAGCACCCGGTCGGCAATCTGCATGTCTTCTCGGGCTTCGACCGCATCCGCGAGATGGAGGCCGCATGGCTGCCGGCCGAGAGTGCAACCAAATACGAGGGCACACTCGGCCATATGCCCAAGCCGGCGGAATAGGCCTCTCAGCCGCCGGGCAGCGCCAGCACATCCATATGCGGCACGCTGGCGCTCAGGCGCTGCTGCTCGGCCTGCGCGGCACGGGCATCGGCCCAATCCTCGATGCGCCAGGCCTCGCGCCGCTCCTGGCGCAGCGCCGCCTCGGCGCAGCCCATCGCCAATTCGCCCACCATCATGTCAAAGGCGCGCGGGATTTTCCACGGTGAGGGGCTGTGTTCCACAACATAGCCCTGGGCGGTAAAGGCCCGGGCAATCGCCGCCGGCGCCGCATGGCCCAATGCGCGGCCGCCAAAGCCCTTATCGCGCGCCTGGTCACGCAGGAAGCCGCGCGTCACCCAGGCATCGGCGCGATGCGGCGGGATGAAGCGCGCCGGGCCCGTCACATTCAGCGCGGCATAAAAGGGAATTTTGCGCGCCACACAGGCCGCCGCCATTCGCTCCAGCCAGGGCTCACTCACCAGATCGCACAGCGCCGTATTCACCACCGCATCCACGCTGTGCAGCGGCAGATTGGCCGGCGCGTCGCGCAGATCAGCCACCAGCCCCTCCACCCGCCAGGCACCGCGCGGGGTATGCACCAAAAGAACGCCCCGCCCCGGGCTGGTCACCTTCCAGCCCATCTGCTCGGCCCGCTCGGCGATGGTGTCAAAGGCGCGCTCGATCAGTTGCGGGTCGGCATCGACCAGAATCCAAGCCTGCGGCCGGCCGATATAAAGCCCGAGCCAGCGCAGCAGCGCGCCCGTGCCCGCCCCCAAATCCATGATACGCGGCCGCGCCGGCAGCGCCGCCGAGAGCTTCACCGCCAGCATCTCATCGCGCGCCGCGGCATCATGCGGCTCGCGCAGCTCCAGCCAATCGCCGGAAAAATATTCAGCCATGCGCAAGCTCCAATTCGGCAGCGAATTTCGCCGCGCGGTCTTCCCAGCGCGGCAGGGCCTGGCCGGCGGCCCAGGCCGCCTCGGCCATCTCCGCCCGCAGCGCTGGGTCGAAAATCACCCGGCGCAGCGCCCGGCTGAACGAGTTATGGTCGCCCGGTGCGGCTATGATGCAGGCGGGCTTGGGCACCACATCGGCAATCGCCCCACCTTCGGTGATGGCACAGGGCAGGCCACGCGCCAGGGCCTCGGCGGCGGCCATGCCATAGCCCTCCCACCAGGTGGCCAGGGCGAAGATATCGGCCGCCGCATAGGCGGCCTCCAGCGCCGCGCCATCCAATTCGCCGGTGAAGGTGACGCGCTGCCCCAGGCCCAGCTCCTCAGCCAGCGCCGCCAGGCCATGGGCATGCACGGCATCGCGCGCGCCGCCCACAATGCTCAGCCGCCAATCCAGATCGGTCAGCCGGGCCAAAGCGCGCAGCAGCACATCATGCCCCTTGCGCGGGGTGAGCGTGCCCACGCTGATAATACCCACCGTGCCGCCACTCTCACCGCCCCGGGCGCGCCCAGCCGGATCGGTGCCGGGCTCCACCACGCCAACCGAGCCAGCCGGCACGGCAAAATCCGCAACCAGCCGCTCGGCAGTCAGCCGCGAGGTGGCGATGAGCCGCCCCATGGCCGGAAACAGCGCCATTTCCCGCGCCCGCAGCGCCTCCGCATCCTGGCCGGTTTCCAGCGCGGTAGGGTGGTGGATGAGCCCAATGGCGCGCCGCCGGCTGAGTTCCCCGGCCAAGGGCGCGAAGGCCGGCAGCCCCAGCCCATCGATCACCACAATGCTCTCCTCCGGCACCGCCGCCAGTGCCGCCCCGGCCGCAGCCTCGGCGGCGGTATCGGCCAGCGGGTGCTGCCCGGCCAGCTCGATCACCTCCACCGCATGCCCCAAGCCCCGCAGCCCTTCGACCATGCGCCGGTCATACAAATACCCGCCCGAAAGCGTGCTGAAGGGCGCCGGGACGAGCAGCGCCAGACTCTTGCCGGCCAGGCTCAAGCAACCGGCCCCTCAAAAGCGGCCCAGGCGATATGGCTCTCGCGCAGCAGCACCTTGATGCCATGCACCTGGCCCGCGCCTGGGCCCATGCGGCCATCCCGGCAGGCCGCGGCCAGCAGCCCATGAATGTGAAAGGCCAGATATTCCGTGGTGGTGTTCTTGCCGGCGAATTCCGGCTCGGCATCAAGATTGCGATAATCCATCGCCGCGAGAATTTTCCGCAGTTCATCCTTGGCCAGGCCGATATCGATCAGCAGGTGCAAATGGTCGATGGTCGCCGCACGAAACTCGGCCTCCACCACAAAAGTCGCGCCATGCAGCCGCTGGGCCGGGCCGAATTCGGCACCACGAAAGCTATGCGCGACCATGATGTGGTCAACAACGGTCAGGCTGTACATCAGAGTGGTTCTCCATAGGAAATGACAGGGCAAAGGGCGGGTTGGTCCAGCAGCGCGGCATAGCGCGCCGGCAGATCATCAAACGCCACCGGGGCTTCCAGCAGCGCATCCAGCCGCGCATCGCAGAGCAGGCGCAGGGCCAGCGCCATGCGCTCGGCATGGCTGCGCCGGCCGCGCATGGCCGGCGCCACGCTGCCCACCTGGGTGGAGATCAGCGCGAGCCGTTTTTGGTGAAAATTCTCGCCCAGCGGCAGGGCAGGGCGGGTGGCACCGAACCAACTGGCCTCAATGATCCGCCCCTCGAACCCCGCCCGGTCCAAGGCGAGGCAAAGGCCAGCCTCGCTGGCCGAGGCATGGATGATCAATTCCCGCTCGCCCGGCACCGCATCCGGGGCGGCAAAGCGCGCGCCCATCGCCTCGGCAATCGCGGCACGTGAGAGGTCACGATCCGTCACCACCACCTCCAGCCCAGGGATTTGCGCCAGCAGAAAGGCGGTGAGCAGCCCCACCACGCCAGCCCCCACCACCAGCGCACGCTCACCCGCCAGGGGCCGCGCATCCCAGACAATATTCAGCGCGGTTTCCATATTGGCGCCCAACACCGCGCGGGCGGTGGGCAGCGCATCGGGCAGCACCGCGCATAGGCCGATGGGTGCGACAAAACGCGCCTGATGCGGGGCGAGGGCGAAAACCCGCTGCCCGGCCAGCCGCCCCGCCTCCACCATCCCCACGGCGCAATAGCCATATTTCACCGGCCCGGCGAAATCCCCCTCCTGCAAGGGGGCGCGCATCACCGCATGCTGGTTCACGGGCACGCGGTGATGCAGCACCAGCCGCTCCGTCCCGCGTGAAATACCGCTGGCCAGCATCCGCACCAGCACATCCTCCGGCCCGCGTTCGGGCAGCGGCGTGTCACGCAGCGCCACCTCGCCGGGTGCTACCACCCACAATGCGCGCGCGCTCATCGGCATAGCGGCGGCCGGGCGCGGTTGAGCGCTATGTCGCAGAGCATATCAGGGGCGATGTCATGCATGGTCCAGCCAAAGCGCAGCCCATCGGCAATGCTCTGCGCCTCGGGCAGGGCGAAGGCGGGGCGGCCGGAGCCCAGGATGATGGGCGCGATGGTCACATGCAGCCGGTCCAGCAAGCCGGCCATGAGAAAGCGCGAGACGGTCACACCACCGCCCTCGATAAAGATTTTCCGGCACCCCCTCGCCGCCAGCGCGCCAACCAGCGCCGTCAGATCCAGCCCGCCATCGGCCCCGCGCGGCAGCGCCAACACCTCCGCCAAGCCATGCAGTCGGCCAGGGGTGGGGCCAGGGGTGGGGCCAGGGGTGGGGCCAGGGGTGGGGCCAGGGGCGCGATCCTGCGCCACCACCAGCAGCGTCGCCGGGCCAGCCTGAAAGAGCTTATGCCCAACCGGCAGCCGCGCCTCGGTATCCAGCACCACCCGCAGCGGATTGGGGCCGGGCACCAGCCGCGTGGTCAGCAGCGGGTCATCGGCCGCCACCGTGCCCCCGCCCACCACCACCGCATCGCATAAGGCGCGCAGCCGATGGGTGTGGCGCAGATCACCCGCACCGCCGATCCATTGCGACACACCACCGCGTGTGGCGATGCGCCCATCCAGCGTCTGCGCCAGCCGCCCCACCAGCATGCAGCCATCGGCTGCGCCAGGGGGCGCGAGAATCGGGCCAAACAGCGCGCCGAGGCTGCCGCCAGCAGTGCCGCCCGCCAGCAAGGCCATCCATTCGCTGTCGCCGCCGTGATTCATGCCCTGCCTATGCCTGTGGAATGTGGCGACAGGAAGGGGCCTCGCCCATCAACCGCGTAAGCGGGCGCGCAATAATCCGCCAGAATCAGGCGCGGGCAGAAATCGCCAGCGGCGGCGGCTGGCGCAGCATGCGCGCGCGGCCCATCGCGCCATAGCCCGGGGCTGCGGCGCGTGGCAGTGCGGCGCTGGCGATGGTCTCGATCACCCGGCTCTGCAGCGCGATGGCGTGTTCCAGCAGCCGCCGGTTTTCCGAGCCCAGCGATTGCAGCCGCTCGGCCAGGGCGGCGGTGGTGCCACGCTCTTCGCCCACAGCCCTCATGCCGCTGCGGGTCGCAGCGGCGGTGGCGGCTGCCAAAGCCTCCGAGGCCTGCATCTTGGCGGTGGCCATGGTGGCGGCCCGGCCCAGATCGAGGGCGGCGAGCGCCTCATTCTCGGCCCGCAGCGCCTCGGCCAGGCGGGTGCCTGCCTCAATCACAGCGTCCATCATCGGTTATTCTCCTGGTTGGTCTGTTGGGCTTCCTGGATGCGGATCATGTGCGCGAGCACCATGTCGCGCAGGCCAAATCCGCCGGCCTGGGCCATGCGGTTGGCATAGGCCTCGGTCATCATGGGCCGCCACTGCGCCTCGGCCGCACCACCGCCGAACCCCCCGCGCGGATTGCTCGCGCTGGCAAAGATGGGCTGGAGCAGCAGCCCCAGCACTTGGCCCTCGAATTGCTGCGCGGCCTGGCGCATCCGCGGCGTCGCGCTGGCGAGGTTGGTGGCCATGGGCACTATGCTCATCGGAGTTCCAATTCGGCTTGCAAGGCGCCAGCCGCCTTGATGCTTTGCAGGATCGTGATCAGCTCCCGCGGGCCAACGCCGAGGCTGTTCAGCCCGCGCACCAATTCCTGCAGAGTGACGCCGCCACTCAGCACCCCCAGCCGCCGCTCGGCCTGGTCATCCACCTCGATCTGGGTGCGCGGCACCGTCACCGTCTGGCCATTGGAGAGGGCTGCCGGCTGGCTGACCTGCGGCGTTTCAGTGACGCGAATGGTCAAATTGCCCTGGGCGATGGCCACCGTGGAAACCCGCACATTGGCCCCCATCACGATGGTGCCTGAGGCCTCCTCGACAATCACCCGGGCCACCTGGTCGGGCTCCACGCGCAATTGCTCGATATCGGTCAGCAGGCTCACCGCCTCGCGCCCGCGCAGCGCCAGAAGCACCGTGCGCGGGTCAGTGGCGCGCGCCGTGCCATCGCCAGCGGCGCGGTTGATGGCAGCCGCCATCCGCCGGGCCGTGGTCAGATCGGGGTTGCGCAGCGAGAGGCGCATCTGCTCCCGCCCGGCCAGCGCGAATGGCACGCCGCGCTCCACAATGGCGCCCGAGGATATCCGCGCCGAGGTCGGCACGCCGCGGTTGACCGAGCCCCCGGCACCGCGCGCGGCAATGGCACCCGTGGCCACCGCACCCTGGGCCACGGCGTAAACCTCGCCATCCGCGCCCAGCAGGGGCGTGACCAGCAGCGTGCCGCCGGTGAGGTTGGTGGCATCGCCCAGCGCACTCACCGCCACATCGATGCGGCTGCCAGGCTGGGCGAAGGCGGGCAGATTGGTGGTGACCATCACGGCGGCGACATTGCGGGTATCAAGCCGCTGCTCATTGTCGCGGGTATTCACCCCCAGCCGCTCCAGCATCCCCACCAGGGATTGGCGGGTGAAGATGGCGGTGCGCAGCCTGTCACCCGTGCCATTCAGCCCGACCACAAGGCCGTAACCCACGAGCTGGTTGTCGCGCACACCCTCGATATCGGCGATGTCCTTGATGCGCACCGGCTGCGCCGCAGCCAGCCCCGCGAGCAGGCATAGCAGCCCCGCCAGCGCGGCCATCTTCGGCAATCGGCAAGAATTTCCCAGTAACATCACCCGGTTCCGATCAGCTTCGGGGGCAAACCCCGCGCTGATGGGTATCGCAAATGGCGTGCCAGGCTTTGGCGCCGCTGGGCCCGGCAGGATCTGCCGGAACCGGGCAAATAGCCGGGCCCCGCTGGGCAATTATGGATGCAGGGCAGGAGAGATGGCGATGGAGCATCGGATCAGAACGGGACAGGCGGCACCTTATCAGGCGCTGAAAGCCTCCCGTGGCGCCGGGCAGGGCGCAGCCCCGGCTGGCGGCTTCCGCATATCGCAGCTTGCCGCGCCCATCGCCCCGGCCGCTGTGCCGGGCATCGAAGTGGCAGGTGTGCTCGCCGCCACCGCCTCACCGCGTGACCATGTGGCGCGCCGCCGTGGCCGGGCCCTGCTGCGTGGGCTGGATGAGCTGCAGCGCGATTTGCTGGCCGGCACAGCCAACCCCGATGTCATGCGCGCCCTGGCCGGATTGCTGGAAGGAGAGGATGGCGATGACCCGGACCTGGCCGAAGCCCTGCGCGCCCTGGCGTTGCGGGCGCGAATCGAGCTTGCCCGGCGTGGCATCCTACGGGAGGATCAACCCGATGATTCAAGATGATGTTGCGTGCAGACCCCGATACACTTGGTGAAAATTACGCGAAAATCAGCCATGTAAGGCCTAAGCCCTTGGCTTCTCCATGACAGGGCACTATGGTGCGCCCCGCCGAAGACGGGCTGGCGCCGGGCTAGACTCGTCTGTGGCAGGGGAAGTTCTTCCATGTTGGTTACAATCCCGCCGGATTATCGTCCAAAAGAAGACGAAGAATTCATGAACGCGCTTCAGCTGGAATATTTCCGGCAGAAGCTCCTGCGCTGGCGGCACGAATTACTCCGCGAAGCCGGGGAAACTCTCAATAGCCTCTCAGCCGGTGGTATCACCGAAGCCGACCTGACCGACAGGGCCAGTGTCGAAACCGACCGTGCGCTCGAATTGCGCACCCGCGACCGCGCCCGGAAACTGATCAATAAGATCGACCAGGCGCTCGATCGGATCGACAATGGCTCCTATGGCTATTGCGAAGAGACCGGCGAGCCCATCGGCCTGCGCCGCCTCGAGGCTCGCCCCGTTGCCATCCTCTCCATCGAGGCGCAGGAGCGCCATGAGCGTATGGAGCGTGTCCACCGCGACGATTGATCGGCCGCCTTCAGGCTCGATACTCCCAGGTGCCGCCCAATTCGGGCGGCACCTCTATAAGCTGCCGCGGCAGGATGGCCGCGCCTGGCTCACACGATCTGGTTGACCAGCGCCGTCTCACCCCGCCACAGTCGCTCGAGATTCTCCAGCAGCAGATCGATCACATTATCCTCATAGGCGCAGGTCTCGCCTGCGGTATGTGGGGTGATGAAGACATTGGGCAGGGTCCAGAGCGGTGATGCTGCCGGCAGCGGCTCCTCCGCTGTCACATCCAGCGCCGCACCCTTGATCTGGCCAGCGCTCAGCGCCGCAATCAGCGCCGCCTCATCACACACCTTCCCACGGGCGCAATTGATGAGATAGGCGCTGGGCTTCATCGCCGCCAGCGCGGCCGCACCGATCAGCCCGGTGGTCTGCGCCGTCAGCGGGCAGACCAGCACCACCATATCGGCCTGGGGCAGCAAAGTGGGCAGGGCTGCGATGCCATGCACCTCATCCGCCCCCTCAGCGCCCGCGCCCGGATTGGCCCGCACGCCAATGACGCGCATCTCAAACGCCTTGGCGAGGCGGATCAGCCGCCCACCAATCCGCCCCATCCCCACCACCAGCAGTGTCTTGCCGGCCAACTCATCCTCGCGCTTTTCGAAATCGCTCATCATCCCGCGCCAGGTCTTTTGCTGCTGATTGTCCCGCGCCTCCACCAGCCGGCGGGTCATGGCGAGCATCAGCGCCATGGCGTGCTCACTCACCGCCTTGGCATTGACCCCCGCGGCACTGGCCAGGCGAATGCCATGGGCGGCGAAGACCGCACGATCATACTGATCCGTCCCCGCGCTCATCGACTGCACGAATCGCAGCTTTGGCGCCCGGGCGGGAATGTCATTGCGCCACATGCCCGAGAGGCTGAGCACGTCGATCTCCGGCAGCATGGCCTCCAACTCGGCCTGGCTGCGCGCCTCAATCGCCCGCATGGAGGTGTTGCGCAGCGCCAGCCGCGCCTTGCAGTTATAGGCCACATGGGCAAAGCCGATGGTGATGTTTTCGCGCGCGGTCAGCATGATGGGCTCCATAGGGTTTCCACAGGCTTACCCCAACCGGCGCTGGCGGCAATCCCGCTTGACCTCTCCCCTCGCCCCGGCCCAGCATGGCCCTGTGGATATGACATCGGCCAAGCTGGTCAGCCTGCATCGCCGCGAGAGCGGGGGCGAGGATACGCTCTGGGCGGTTGTCGCCTCCATGGGCAAGCGCCACCGCGTGGCCGAGGTGTTTCGCAGCCACGCCGCCGCCGCCGCCGATATGGCCTGGCGCACCCAGCAGGTGCAGGCCTATGTCGATTTCCTGCGCCGCAACGAGCAGCCCGTGCCGCATTACTCCCTGGCGCCGATCAAGCGTACAGACCTGCCACGGCAATGGAAACCTCTCCCCGCGCTGGGTTTTCTGCGCGGGCAATTCATCTGAGGGTGGCCAGAGCCGCTTCACCGCAAGCCAAGACGGCGAGACGGCTCTAGCATTTGTTTTGCCGCATTTTCCGAGTCGGTTTGCGACGTCGCAAGGCTTGAAAATGCTCTACCCCAACATTCCCGCCACCAGCAGCCCCACATTATGCCGCATCATCGCCTCATAACTCGCCGCCACCCCATCGGGCGCTGAGAGCGCATCGGCGTAAAGCCTTCCGCGCACCTGCACCCCCGCCTCGCTGGCCAGGCGGCGCAGCGTGGCCGGGTTGCCAATATTCTCCATGAACACCGCCGAGACATTCTGCGCCCGAACCTGCTGAATCAGCCGGGCCACGGCTTGGGCAGAAGGCTCGGCACTGGCCGAAACCCCCACGGGCGCCAGGAAACGCACCCCATAGGCCGCGCCGAAATAACCAAAGGAATCATGGCTGGTCAGCACCACCCGCCGCGCCTCCGGCACCCGGGCGATCTCGGCGCGAATCCAGCCATCAAGTGCGGCCAGCCGCGCATCATACCCCTCGGCCCGCCCCGCCAGCCCCGCAGCCCCCAGCCCGGCGGCGATCTGCCGGACATAATGCCGTGCCAGGCTCACATCCTGCCAGGCATGCGGGTCCGGCCCCTCATGCCGATGGCCAGCATGGCTGGGCGCCTGTCGGGCGGTGAGGCCCTCACTCGCCGTCACCATCACCCCGCGAAAACCCGCACCACGCGCCGCACGGTCAAACCAGGCATCGAATCCCAGCCCATTGCGTAAGGCCAGGGTGGCGCCGCGCAGCGCCTCGGCCTGGGAGGGGCGGGGCTGAAAATGATGCGCATCCACATTCGGTCCGGCCAGCACCCGGATATCGGCGCCCTGTGGCGCCACCTCGGCTAGCATATCGCCCAAAATCGAAAAGGAGGCCACCAGCACCGGCCGTGGCTGCGCCAGTGCCGGGGCCGCGAGTGCAAACAGAAAACAACGACGCCGCATGCCCGCTACTCCGCCCGAGACGGCCGCGCGAGCAGCGCCACCATCGCCTCACGCACCGAGGCCCGCCCGGCCAAAATCTCCGCCACCGCAGTACAAATCGGCATATCCACCCCCAATGTTGTCGCCCGCAGCAGCAGGGCAGGGGCAGTGGCCACGCCCTCCGCCACGCCGCGGCTTTCCGCCAACGCCTGCTCCAGGCTCAGGCCACGGCCCAGCCTTTCGCCCAGCGCGGTGTTGCGGCTGGTACTGGAACAGGCGGTCAGCAACAAATCGCCGAGGCCCGAAAGCCCCGATGCCGTCTCCGCCCGGCCACCCAGCGCCAGCACCAGCCTTCCCAACTCCGCCAGCCCCCGGGTGATCAGCGCCGCACGGGCATTCTCGCCCAGCCCCGCCCCCATGGCGGCGCCAGCGGCAATCGCCAGCACATTCTTCGCCGCGCCGCCGGCCTGCACCCCCAGCACATCCTCGCTGGAATAGAGCCTGAGCGTGGCCCCACCCAGCGCCGCCAGCCCCGCCTGCCGCAGCCCCGCATCGCTGCTGGCCAGCACGCCAGCGGCGGGCAATCCGGCGGCCACCTCGGCCGCGAAATTCGGCCCCGAAATCACCCCCAGCCCCGCCCGGTCCAGAATTTCCGTCGGAAACAACCCGCTGCCCGCTTCCACCCCCTTGGAGGCCACCAGCATCGGAATTGCCGGCAGCCCAGCCAGCGCCGCGCGCATATGCTGCACCGGCACCGCCAAAATGGCGAAATCGGCCCGCTCCATGGCCATGGCAGGCGAATCGCTCAGCCGCATACTGGCCGGCAGCGCCGCATCAGGCAGCCGCGGATTGCGCCGGCTCAGCGCCATCTCCGCCGCCCCGCTGCGGGCCCAAAGCGCCACATTATGGCCCTGCCGCGCCGCATGCAGCGCCAGCGCCGTGCCCCAGGCCCCCGCACCCAGCACCGCAATCCTACTCATCGGCAACCCTCACTATCCGCACCCCGCAGCCCGCCTCACCATCGCTCAGCCGCTCCAGCAAGGCCGCCAGAATGGCACCGCCCTCGGCCTCAAACCGCCACGGCGCATTCACCACCAACAGCCCGCAGCCATTGAGGCGCGAGGCATCCAGCGGCTCGCGCAGCCACAATTCCGCCGCCAGCACATCGCGAATACCAGCGGCACGAATGGCATCATGAAAGGCCAGCACAGGCGCCATATGCTTGATGGGATACCACGCCGCCTGCACATGCCCCCGCGCCCGCCCCCAAACCTCAGCCATCCCCCGGGCCAGCCGGCCAAACTCATCCCCCGCCTCAAAAGGCGGGTCGAACAGCACCAACCCCCTCCGCTCCGGGAAGGGGGTCAGCGCCCGGGCGCATTCATAGGCATCGCGCATATGGGCCGGCGTGCCGCGCATGGTCTTGCGCAGCGCCGCATGATCCTCCGGATGGAGTTCATTCAGCACGAGATGATCCTCAGCCCGCAACAGCGCCTGGATCAGCGCCGGGCTGCCCGGATAGTGCTGCGGCATACCCAAGGCCCGCAGCAGCCCAATATAATCCGCCAGCGGGCCATCCTCGAGCGCCATCAGCCGCCCCACACCCTCCCACCATTCGCCGCTGCGGCGGGCCTCCTCCGAATCGAGCGGATACACCCCCCGCCCCGCATGAGTGTCCAATACCCGAAGCGGCGTGGGTTTTTGCTGCATGGCGCGCAGCAGCCACACGAGCAGCGCGTGCTTCATGCAATCAGCGAAATTGCCGGCATGAAAGGCGTGACGATAGTTCATGCCCCCCCTATCGCGGCTTGCCGCCCCGCCGCCTAGCCCCCCGTAGAGGCGCAGAATTCCTGCCAGATCTTGCGCAGCGCCGCCTGCAGGTCCTGCGTGTAGCGGTCAATATCCCATGCGGGCGTGGCCAGCAGCCTCGCGCGCATGCCCTGCTTCAGCGCCAAAAGCCCCGCGCGGTCCGACCCATGGCGCACCGCCGTCTCGACATAATCCGCATCGCTATCGGCCACCCAATCGCTAAGGGCAGCGGCGGCCATGAAACTCGCCCCCATGCGGGAGACAAAAGCCTCACCACGCCGCGCCAGCACCGGCGCCCCCATCCACATCGCCTGCAGCGTGGTGGTGCCGCCATTATAGGGCACGGGGTCGAGCGCGATATCGATGTCAGCATATTCCGCCATCATCTCGGCCATGCCGGTGGGGCCGCGCAGTTCCAGCCGATCGGCGGCAATGCCCAGTGCCGCCATGCGGCGGGTAAAACCGGCCATGGCGCCAGGGTCGCGGAAGCTCGGCGCCTTCACCAGCAGGCGCGATTGCGGCAGCCGATGCAAAATTTCCGCCCAGAGGCCCAGCGTGCGCGGCGTCAGCTTGGGCAGGTTGTTGAAGGAGCCAAAGGTGAGCGGCCGCGCGGCATGCGCCGGGCCGAAATCGGGATAATACGAATCGGGCGCCGGGGCGAAGCAGAACACGGTGTTTGGCAGCCGCATCACCCGCTCGCTGAACAACCCCTCCGAACCCTCCGGCGCCACCACGGAATCGGTGATGATCCAATCGATATTCGGCACGCCGGTGGAGCCGGGATACCCCAAAAACGTCACCTGCACCGGCGCTGCCCGATTGCCGAAAAGCGGCATCTTGCCGCGCTGGGTATGGCCGGAGAGGTCGATCAAAATATCGATGCCATCGGCCTCGATCCGCCGCGCCAATTGGCCATCCGTCCAACTCGCGCATTCCACCCAATGCGCCACCCGGCCGCGCGCCTGGCGGGTTTCCTCATCATGGCTGATGCCAGTGAAATAGAGGCTGATGGGCATCGCCGCCCCATCCCAGCGGGCCAGCACCGGCTGCATGAAGATATTGACCGGGTGCTGGTGGTGCAGATCCGGCGTGATCATGCCCACGCGCAGGCGCCGCCCCGGCTCGCGGCCATTGCGAAAACTGGCCACCGCCCGCGCCCCCTCGCCCAGCCGGGCAAAGAGCCGCCGATGCAGCGCCGCCACCTCGGCCGCATCGATACTATCGGCATATAGCGCGCTCATCGCCGCACCCGAGGCCAGGGCGGTGTCCCCCGCCTCCACCTGCGCCAAAAACAGCTGCAAGGCGGTATCGGCCTCGCCCTGGCGGGAGGCGATGGAAGCGCGCATCGGCCCCGCGCCAGGCTGTGGCGCCAGCGCCTCGGCCCGGGCGAGCGCCTCCAGCGCCTCCTCCATGTACCAGGCCTCGGAGAGCATATGGGCGAGGTTCCAATGCGCCGAGCCATTCTCGGGCCGCAGCGCCACATTGCGCCGCAAAATGGTCAGCGCCTGCTGCCAGAGATTGTGGCGCAGCGCCAATTCTGCCGCCCGCACCAAAATGGCTTCGTTCTCGGAAGCCTCACTGGCCTCGCCCAGCCGCCGCTCCGCCTCTTCCCCCAAGCCCAGCCGCAGCAGGATGGCAGCAAGGTCCAGCTGCATCAGCGCCCGCTCATCCGCGCTGGGCGGTGGCTGTTCCAAAGCGGCGCAGAGCATCGCCTGGCGCAGCGATTCCAAGGCCAGGGCGGCAGCGCCGCGCTCCAGCCGGTATTGCGTCATATGCAGATGCAGCCGGCGCGGCCTGTCATCGCCGGCCAGTGACAGGGCCTGGTGGTAATGCGCCGCACCCTCATCGGCGCGCCCGCCCTCCTCCAGCGCCCGGGCCATCGCCAAATGCCCCTCCCAGCGCGCCGGCGCAGCCTGGATCGCCATGGCATAGCAGCCCAACGCCTCGGCCTCACGGCCCAGCCGGCGCAGCGCATGGCCGCCCTCTAACGCTGCGTTGAAATTGCCCGGCTCGCCGCGCAGCACGGCGGCAAAGCCGGCCGCCGCCGCCTCATAACGGCCCAGCCGCGCCCGGCAGCGTGCCAGTTGCAGCGCGGCCACGGTCAGTGCCGGGTTGGCGGCCAATGCCTGGGCCAACGGCGCCTCGGCCTCGGCCCAGCTTCCCTGCTGGCACAGCGCATTGCCCAGGTTGAAATGCAACTCAGCCGGGGCGCCGGGCAGTGCCAAAGCGGCCCGATAGGCGACAATGGCGGCGGCATGATCGCCGCGGCGGCGATGCGTCATGGCCTGTTCGGCCAGGCTCTGCCAATTGATGTGCGGGGTGCGAGGCATTGGATGCGTGTGGATCATTCCCGCCGCGCCCGCAACCGTGATCAGCCGATGGCGATGATCGCGCCCTGCCGCATCTCGCCGGGCAGGCACAGCGCAGCGATGGCCGGCGCCACATCGGCGGGGCTGGGCAGCACCGCCTGATCCTCACCGGGATAGGCCGCCCGGCGCAGTCTGGTGCCTACCGGGCCCGGCTCGGCCAAATTCACCCGCAGATTGGTCTGCGCCAATTCCTCGGCCCAGCATTGCACCATATGGCGCTGCCCAGCCTTGGCGGCGCTGTAAAGGCCGAAATAGGCCGAAGGCGCCGCCGCCCGCCGATCCGTCAACACCACCGCGCGTCCGGCCGGGGCGGCGCGCAAAGGCGGCTCCACACTGCGAATCAACCGCCATGTCGCGGTCAGATTGACCGCCATGGAGGTGATGAAATCCCTGGGCTCGATATGCGCAACCGGCGTGAGCTTGCCCAGCCAGCCCGCCGCATGGACCACAATATCCAGCCGCCCAAACCGCTCAACAATACTGGGCCCCAGCAGATCGATCTGCTCCGCACCCTCGATCAGGTCGAGCGGCACCAGGCTGGCACTGCCGCCCACGGCGCGGATCGCGTCATCGCTCTCCTCCAGCCCGCCCTGGGTGCGGCCGGTGATGACGCAATGCGCCCCCATCCGCGCCAATTCCACCGCCACCGCAGCGCCTATCCCGCGTGAGGCGCCGGTCACCAGCGCCACGCAACCTGTCAGAGCGTTCATTGGCCGGGCAGCAGCTCCGGCGTGGCGGCATGCGCCTGTTCGGCCGGCCAATCGGTCAACGGAATGGCATAATCGCCGGTGAAGCAGGCATCACAGAATTGCGGCTTATCGGGGTTGCGGCCGTTCTGCCCCAACGCACGATACAGGCCTTCCAGCGAGATGAAAGCCAAGCTGTCCACGCCGATCAGCTTGGCCATCTCCTCGATACTGTGCTGCGCGGCGATCAATTGCCGGCGCGAGGGCGTATCGATGCCATAAAAGCAGCTATGGGTGGTGGGCGGCGAGGAGATGCGCATATGCACCTCCGCCGCACCGGCCTGCCGGACCATCTCGACGATCTTCTTCGAGGTGGTGCCGCGCACAATGCTGTCATCCACCAGCACCACCCGCTTGCCCTCCAGCATGGCGCGATTGGCGCTGTGCTTGAGTTTGACGCCAAGGTGACGGATCTGGTCCGTGGGCTCGATAAAAGTGCGCCCGACATAATGATTGCGGATAATGCCCAACTCGAAGGGCACACCGCATTCGCGGGCATAGCCCATAGCGGCCGGCACGCCGCTATCGGGCACCGGCACCACCACATCGGCGGCCACATGGCTCTCGCGCGCCAATTCAGCGCCGATCAGCTTGCGGCTTTCATAAACGCCGGTGCCCTCAACCACCGAATCGGGCCGGGCAAAATAGATGTATTCGAAGATGCAAAACCGGCTCGCCGTCTGGGCGAAGGGCTTGATGGATTTCAGCCCGGTCGCATCGATCAACACCAATTCGCCCGGCTCGATATCGCGGACGAATTCAGCGCCGACAATGTCCAGCGCGCAGGTCTCGCTGGCCAAAATCCAGCTCGGCTGGCCGCCCAGATTGGGCATGGAGCCCAGAACCAGCGGCCGCACCCCCAAGGGGTCACGCGCGCCGATCAGCGCGCCATCATGCAGCGCCACCAGCGAATAGGCGCCCTGCACCTGCTTCAGGGCGTCGATCAGCCGGTCGATCACATTGGTGTAAAGGCTGATGGCGATGAGGTGGATAAACACCTCCGAATCGGTGCTCGACTGAAACAGGCAACCGCGCTTGACCAGCGCCCGGCGCAGCCCCTGCGCATTGGTGAGATTGCCATTATGGCCCACCGCGAAGCCACCAAACTCGAAATCGGCATAAAGCGGCTGCACATTTCGCAGCGCCGTCTCACCCGTGGTGGCATAGCGATTATGGCCACAGGCCGCACGCCCCTTCAGCCCGGCCATGACCTTGGCATCGCCAAAAATATCCCCCACCAGCCCCAGGCCGCGATGGGTGTGGAACACCCCCCCCTCCGAGAGCGAGACGATGCCCGAAGCCTCCTGCCCGCGATGCTGCAAGGCATGCAGGCCCAGTGCCACCAGCGCCGCAGCATCGGCATGGTTCCATACGCCGAAGACACCGCATTCCTCGTGGAATTTGTCGTCGTCATGGGGATTGGTGCTGATGGTCATGCGATCCTTCAGGCCATTGGCATGGCCATGTCATCCAGATGTCGCATAGCACCGGCGCGGATATTTTTCACGGGGGGCGATGCGCCCCCTATGTGCGACTGCCAACGCGCGGACGCAACAGCTCTTCCTGCGTCGGCACCCGTGGTGCGGGAGGGGTTGCTATGCGTGGGCGGTATTCCGGCGGCAAGAGCGCCGCCACAGATTGCGCCCCAGCCACGACATTGGGCAGAAACCGCGCCTGCAGCACCGGCTCCGGCCAACGCTCGGTGGCGGGCAGGAACAGCCCGCCGATAATATAGGCCAGCACCACCAAAAACGCCCCGCGCACCAGGCCGAACAGGGCGCCGAGCGAGCGGTCCACCCCACCCAGCGCGCTATCCGCCACCCGATTGGCCACCAGATTGACCACCAGCGTGAGCACCACCAGCACGGCCAGAAACACGCCGCCCACCGCCAGCCCATCGGCCAGCCAGGGCGGTTCAACAAAGCCTTCAAAAAATGGCTTGGCGACCGGGCGAAACGCAAAGGCCGCAACCACCGCGCCAATCCAGGCGGCGATCCCCAGAACCTCACGCACAAACCCACGCCAGAACGCCATCAGCCCCGAGGCCACCAGAACGGCCAAGGCCGCCCCATCCACCCAAGTCATCCTAAACTGCCCCCGCTACGGCGCGCCGCTATAGCCCGGGCGGGCCGGGGCGGGAAGGCGCGTTCAGCCCCTCAACAGCCCCAACATGGCCGAAAGCCGCTCCGGCGGCAGCTCGCCAATCCGCAGCGCCAGACGATTGGCCAATTCCGTCGCCTCGGGCGCGAGCCCGGCCGTATCGATCACCACCCGTGGGTGAGAAAGCTGCGCCAGCCGCGAAAGCTCATCCGCCTCATCCCAGATCAGGCCGAAAAATTCGCAGACCTGATGAATCAACCCCGCCGAGGGCCTCCCGCGATGGCCATTCTCCAGCGCCGAAAGATAGGCCGAGGACAGTTGCATCGCCTCCGCCATGGCCCCCAGGGTCACGCCCCGGGCCTGGCGCAGCGCCCGCAGCCTGGCGCCAAAGGGCGTCACACCCGCACCCTTCGCAGCAGGATATGCACCGAACCCGTATTGGCCCGGTGCGGATGCGCCACCGCCAGCACATGGCCGCGCAGCCCGGGGCCATTCAGCCAATGCGGCAATTCACGCCGCAGCACGCCGCCCTCGCCGCTGCCCTTGCCGGTGATGATGCACACGCAGCGCAGCCCATCGGCCATGGCCCCGGCCATGAAGGCGTGAAAGGCGCCATGCGCCTCCTGGGCAAAGCGGCCATGCAGGTCGAGCGTGCGTTCCGGCCGCAGCCGGCCGCGGCGCAACTCCTTCCACCGCCGCGCATCGAGCCCCGCTGGCTGCGCGCCGATGGCGACCGGCGCGGGTGGGGCCGGGCGGCTGGGCGGCATAGGCGCCGCCACCACCACCGGGGCCGGCGGCGGCGTGATGGTGGGCGCAAGTGGTGCAACCGGCATGGCACGCCCCGGCAGCGGCTTGATATGCCGCGCGAAGGCGGCCCAGAGGCTGCGATCCTGTTCGGAAAGGGGGCGGCTGCGTCGCACCTATTGCGTGTCATCCAGCAGGAAGACATGCAGCCGGCGCGGGCCATGCGCGCCCAGTTCCAGCGTCTGCTCGATATCGGCGCTGCGGCTCGGCCCGGTCACCAGCATCACATTGCGTGGCATGAAGCCGCCGGTGCGGCTGTCGCTATTCTCCGCCCGCAACAGGTCCCAAGCCTCCTCATAGGCGCCAACCACGCGGCTGGTGCGCAGCAGCACCATGGCCGTGTCGGGCAGCAGGTTCAGCGTGGTGGGGCGGGTGGGGTGGCTGGGCAGCATCAGCGTGCCGGTCTCGGCAATGCCGGCAAAGCCATGCTGCAATGAGGCGAAATCCTGCGCCTGCCCGGGTCGTGCCTCGATGCGCAGCATTGGCCGCTCTTCCCAGGCGAGGCCGGTGAGTTCGGGATGCGGCGCGATGGCGAGCTGCGGCGGCAGGTTCTGGGCGGCCAAAAATTCCGCAACCGCCCCCGGCACCTCCGACAGCGCCGTCAGCCGGGTGACGGTGGCGAATTCCTTCTCCAGATTGGCCACGAACAGCGCCACCTGCCCCGCATGCGCCAGGCGCGAGCGGGCGGGCATGAGGTGGCGCGGCGGGCGGGCCATGCGGGTGCGCAGCATGGCTTTCTGGTCCTCGGGCAATTCGCCCCGGCGCAGGCCACGGCGAATGCCGGCCAGAATGGCGTCGCGGCTCATTGCCGCTTGCTCTTGGCATATTGCGCCATAAACGTGCCGCCCGCCTGGGGCACCGGCAGGTCCCGCCCCGCAGTCCAGCCCCCGGCCAGCGGCAGGGCGGAGAAAGAACCCGTCTTGCGCCCCAGCAGCTTCAAGGCGCGCACCGCAAGCCCGGTGGCGGCGCGATACACCTCCGGCCGCTTCGCCAGCCAGGCCCAGAGCCCCATGGCGCTGCGGGTGGCAGCCGGCGAGAGGTGGCGTTCAAACTCCCGCTCGCGCCAATGTCGCATCATTTTGGGCAGGGGGATTTTCACCGGGCAAACACTCTCGCAGCGGCCACAAAACGTGCTGGCATTGGGCAAATGCCCGGCCTTGTCCACCCCCACCAGCGTGGGCGTCAGCACCGAGCCCATCGGCCCCGGATACACCCAGCCATAGGAATGCCCACCAACCGCGCCATAAACCGGGCAATGATTCATGCAGGCCGCGCAGCGGATGCAGCGCAGCATTTCCTGATACTCGGTGCCCAGCATATTCGACCGCCCGCCATCGAGCAGCACCACATGATATTCCTGCGGCCCGTCCAACTCCGCCGCCCGCCGCGCCCCGGTGGAGAAGGTGGTATAGACCGAAAAATCCTGCCCCGTGGCCGAGCGCGCCAGCAGCCGCAGCAGCGATGTCGCATCCTCCAGCGTCGGCACCATTTTCTCGATGCTGGCGAGCGCGATATGCACCTTGGGCAGGGTCTGCGTCAGGTCGCCATTGCCCTCATTGGTGACGATGACGGAGGAGCCGGTCTCAGCGATGAGGAAATTGGCGCCGGTGATGCCCACATCGGCGGTGAGGAATTTCTGCCGCAGCCGCGCCCGCGCCTCGGTCATGATGTCGCGCCGTTCGGAAAACACCCGATCAGCCGGCAGGTCAGTATGGACCCGGCGGAACGTCTCCTCCCAATCCTCGCGGTTGAGATGGAAGGCAGGGGCGATGATATGGCTTGGCCCCTCATCGCGGATTTGCAGGATATATTCGCCCAGATCGGTCTCAACCGGGGTGATGCCGTGCTTTTCCAGGTGTTCGTTGACGCCCAGCTCCTCGCTGATCATCGACTTGCCCTTGGTGACGGTCTTCGCCCCCGCCTTCTGGCAAATCGCCAGCACCGCCGCGCGGGCCTCATCGGCGGTGGAGCACCAATGGACATGGCCACCAGCCTTCTCCACCCGGGCGGCGAATTCCTCCAGGTAGAAATCCAGATTGGCCAAGGTGTGGTTCTTGATGTCGCGGCCGACATCGCGCAGCGCCTCGAATTCCGGCAGCCCGGCCACGGCGGCGGCGCGCTTGACCTGAAAGCCCTGCTTGGCCCGGCCGAGCGCCTTTTGCAGCCCGGGATCGACCAGCGCCTCGGCCGCGCGTTGTTTGAATTGGGGGGAATGGATCTGCATGACGAACAATCTAGCGCGCTGGCTTCGGCACGGGTAGCGTTCCCACAAAGAGGAAACGCAACCATGGAATTTTCCCGCCGTAACGCGCTGGCCGCGGCCACGCTTGCCGCAACCATCCCTGCTCGGGCGCAGACGCCCCCCATCCGGCTGGGCGTGCTGACCGATATGTCCGGCCCCTATGCCGGCAATACCGGCCCGGGCAGCGTGATGGGCGTGCGCCTCGCCATCGAGGATTTCATGCGCGAAAACCCCGGCATCCGGGTGGAAATGGTGGTGGCGGACCCGCAGAACCGCGTCGATACCGGCCTGCAGATCGCCCGCTCATGGTTCGACCGTGAGGGGGTGGATGCCATTATCGATGTGCCCACCTCCGCCATCGCGCTCGGCCTCGTCGATATCGTGAAGGAGAAGAACAAGGTGGCGCTGATCACCGCCGCCGCCGCCTCAGACCTTTCGGGCCGCGCCTGTTCGCCCAACCATGTGCATTGGGTCTATGACACCTGGGCCATGGCCCATACCGTGGGCACCGCCACGGTGCAGGAGGGCGGCGACACCTGGTATTTCCTCACCGCCGACTACGCCTTCGGCCATGCCATTGAGCGTGATACCGGCGCGTTTGTGACCGCAGCCGGCGGCCGCGTGCTGGGCTCGGCGCGGCATCCCTTCCCCGGCACCACCGATTTCTCCTCCTTCCTGCTGCAGGCCCAGGCCTCGCGGGCCAAGGTGCTGGGCCTGGCCAATGCGGGCACGGATGCGGTGAACAGCATCAAACAGGCCGCCGAGTTTGGCCTCACCCGCCCCGGTGCCATGCGCATTGCCGCCATGCTCACCCAGATCAATGACGTGCATGCGCTGGGCCTGCAGGCGGGGCAGAATCTGCTGCTCACCGAGAGTTTTTACTGGGACATGAATGATGGCACCCGCGCCTTCGCCGCCCGCTTCGCCCGCGAAATGCGCGGCCAGCACCCAGGCATGATCCATGCCGGCGGCTATTCGGCGGCGATGCATTACCTCAAAGCCGCGGCCTCGCTCGGCGTGGCAGCCGCCCGCGCCGATGGCGCCGCCGCCATCCGCCGGATGAAGGAAATACCCACCAATGACCCGCTCTTCGGCCCCGGCCAGGTGCGGGCCGATGGCCGAAAAATCCATCCCATGCACCTCTTTTTGGTGAAAAGCCCGGGCGAGAGCCGCGGCCCCTGGGATTATTTCAAACTGCTGCGCAGCCTTCCGGCGGGCCAAAGCTTCCGCCCCATGGCCGAGGGCGGCTGCGCTCTGGCGCGCTAAGACTTGCGCCAAAGGGAGTGAGGGGTTTTTATGCCCCCCTCACCCCGGGGCCAGCCGCCATGAACCATATTCCGCGTCCGAACAACCTCGAAGCGTTCTGGATGCCCTATTCCGACAATAAGTACTTCAAGGACACGCCGCGGATGCTCGCCCGCGCCGAGGGCATGCATTACTACACGCCGGAGGATAAACCGATCCTCGATGGCACGGCGGGCCTGTGGTGCTCCAATGCCGGCCACGGAAGGCGCGAGATCATCGAGGCGATCCAGAAACAGGCTGAGATCCTCGACTTCGCGCCGACCTTCCAACTCGGCCACCCCATCGCTTTCGAATGCGCCGCCCGCCTGGCCGAGATCACGCCGCCGGGGATGGACCGCGTCTTCTTCACCAATTCCGGCAGCGAAAGCGCCGATACCGCGATCAAGATCGCGCTGGCCTACCAGAAGGCCCGCGGCCAGGCGCAGCGGGTGCGGCTGGTGGGGCGTGAGCGCGGCTATCACGGCGTGGGCTTTGGCGGCATGTCGGTGGGCGGCATCGGCGGCAACCGCAAGCAATTCGGCGCCATGCTGCCCTATGTTGACCATCTGCCGCACACCCATGACCTCGCCGCCAACGCCTTTTCCCGCGGCACGCCCGCGCATGGGGCTGAGTTGGCGAACCAGTTGGAGAACCTGGTCGCCCTGCATGGCGACACCATCGCCGCCGTGATGGTCGAGCCCATCGCCGGCTCCACCGGCGTGCTGGTGCCCCCGGCCGGCTATCTGGAACGGCTGCGCGAATTGTGCACCAAGCACGGCATCCTGCTGATTTATGATGAGGTCATCACCGGCTTCGGCCGCATCGGCAAGGATTTCGGCACCGAGCGCCTGGGCGTGCAGGCCGATATCATGACCATGGCCAAGGGCCTGACCAATGCCGCCGTGCCGATGGGCGCGGTTGCCGTCCACAACGACATCTACGACGCCATCGTGAATGGTGTGGAGAACGGCATCGAGCTGTTCCATGGCTATACCTATTCCGGTCATCCGCTGGCGGCAGCGGCGGCGATTGCCAGCATGAATATCCATCGCAATGAGGATCTGCCGGGCCGCGCACTCGCCATCGAGGATTACTTTGCCGATGGCGCGCATAGCCTGCGTGGCCTGCCCAATGTGATCGATATCCGCAATTTCGGCATGATTGCCGGGATTGAATTGGCGCCGAGGCCCGGCAAGCCGACGCAGCGCGCCATGGATATCTTCCGCCGCTGCTTCGATGACGGCCTGCTGATCCGGGTGACGGGCGACATCATAGCCCTCTCCCCCCCCCTGATCATCGAGAAAAACCACGTAGACCGCATCTTCAACACGCTGGGCGAAGCCATCCGCGCCGAAGCCGCCTAAAACCGAGAAAAACAAAAGAAGGGGGCCCGGGGGAATTCCTTCCCCCGGCGCTTGTTAGCTGAGCAGCGCACTCCAAGACGGATCCGAAGCATCCGTCGGCGTCACAATCTGCCGCTCATTGAACCCAGCAATATCAATGCTGGAAATCCGCGCCGAATACCCATTGCCGCGCGCATCCCGCGCCGGGCTTTCGCGGTAGAACATCAGCACCCGCCCATTGGGGGCGAAGGTTGGTCCTTCCATGCCCCAGCCTTCGGAGAGGATGCGCTCGCCCGAGCCATCGGGGCGCATCACGCCGATGGCGAAGCCGCCGCGCCCGATGCGGGTGAAGGCGATGAGGTCACCGCGCGGCGACCATACGGGGGTGGCGTAGCGGCCCTGGCCGAAGGAAATCCGCCGCGGCCCGCCGCCGCCCGAAGCCATCACGTAAAGCTGCTGGTCGCCGCCGCGATCGGAGTTGAAGACAATTTGCGAACCATCGGGCGAGAAGCAGGGGGAGACATCGAGCCCGCCGCCCGAGGTCAATTGCCGCTCCCGCCGCGAGCCGACATCGATAACGTAGATATTGGCATCGCCGCCGCGCACCGCTGAGAGCACCACCGAGCGGCCATCGGGCGAGAAGCGCGGGCTGAGGGTCATGCCGCCGAAATTGCCCAGAACCTCCTGCCGCCCCGTTTGCACGTTGAACAGGAAGACGCGCGGCTGGTTATTGGCGTAGCTCATGAAGGCGATTTGTTGGGCGTTGGGGTGAAAGCGCGGCGTGAGGGCCTGCACGGCGCCATCGGTGAGGTAGCGAAAATTCTCGCCATCCTGGTCCATGATGGCCAGGCGGCGGGAGCGGCGGTCACGCGGGCCATTTTCGGCGATGAAGGCGACGCGGGTGTTGAAATAGCCCTGCTCGCCCAGGGCGCGCTGGTAGATATCGTCGGAGATGATGTGGGCGATCTGCCGCCAGTTGGAGATGGCGGCGTTATAGGCGGTGCCGAGTGCCTGTTGCTCGGGCAGCACGTCCCAGAGGCGGAATTCCACCCGCAACTGGTCGCCCGAGGTGGAGACGCGGCCGGTGGTGAGGAAGGTGGTGCCGATCACCCGCCAATCCTGGAAGCGCGGCGTGGCGGCAGCGGCCTCAGGGGTTTGGATGAAGGCGGCGCGGTCCACCGGTCGGAACAGGCCGGAATTGCGCAGATTGTTGAGGATGACGCGGGCCATGTCGCGGCCCAGGCGCTGGCCGTCCGGCGTGGTGCCGGCCATGTCGGGCACGGCGATGGGCACTGGCTCGGTGCGGGCGCGGGTGATGTCCACCACGCTGCCTTGGGCGAGGGCCTGAGTTGCCGCAAAGGGGGCGAGGAGCGCGGTGCGGCGGGTGATGATGGTCATGGGCGAGAACTCCCGGGCGTGATGGGTGGCTTGGTGCCGCAGGCTGCGTGGTCAATGCAAGGGCGGATGGTGCCTAGGTGGGCGATGAAAAGTGATGTTTACGGACAAATACCACATATGGTGTGCGGGTGGTTTTTGAGCACAAAATGTTGTTTTGCGGGTTCGATGCGCCGGAAAATATCGTATTCGGACAAATACCATGGCTGGTGTGGCGGCGGGGGTGGGGCACAGGATGTTGATCGGCCGCCAGGCGCGGCCGGGACCGCGCGCGAGGTGTCATGGCCGGCGCCTGCCCTGGTTGGGGGAGAGGCCAGCCTTCCGGTTGGGTAAAGCCATAGGGGTAGCCGCATCGGGGGGAGAAAGTCAAGGATAATAAACCTAAATCCACGCCCGGGGCTCGGCATTGTTTCACCGCAGCCCCAGATCGCGCGGGTTGAAGCGGAACACCGTATCACGCAGCGCCGCGAGCCGGGCGGGCGGCAGCGGCAGCGGGTTGCAGCGCGGGCTGAGCAGGGCGCGCCGTGCGGCTTCATAGACCATGCGGGCGCGCGGTTCGGTGGGCACCGCGCCATTGGGCCGCACCGCGCGCACGGTGCCGCCGGCATCCACCTCCACCCGCAATTCCACCACGATGTTCTGCACCCCGGGCGCACCGGCATCGATCGACCAGCATTCGCCGATGCGCTCGGCGAGGCCGCTGCGCTCGGCCGCGGTGAGATTGTCCGTGCCTTGTGGCGCGCCGCCGCCCTGGGCGGGCGCGCCGGCGGGGTTGGCCCGGGCGGTGGGCGGCTGTTGCTGCTGCTGGGCGGCACGCAGGCGCTCGAGCGTGTTCAGCACGCTTTGGCTGCGCTCCTGCGGGCGTTGCACTGCGGGCGTTTGGCCGGTGCCGGGCTCCTGCCGCGGCTCAGGCGGTGGCGGGGTGGGGCTGGGCGGCAGGGGCAGCGGCGGTGCTGGGCTGGGGCGCGGCGGGCTGGGGGTGGGCGCGGGCGGGGCCTGCGCCACCTGCGGCGCGGCCGGCTTGGGCGGGGTTGCCGTCTGCGGGGGCGTGGGCGGCGTGGGGGTGGGCGGTGTGGGGCGCGGCGGCGGTGGCGGCGGCAGGGCCGCCTGGCTCGGCGCGGGCGGCGTGGTCACCGGCGGGGGCGGGGTTTGCGCGGCAGGTGGCGTGGGCGGGGTGGGCAAGGGCAGGCTCGGCGCGGCCGGCGTGGCGGCGGGCGGCGTGGGGCTTTGCGGTTGCGGCGGTGCGGCCGCCTGGGTCGGGGCGGGCGGCGGCGGGGGAGGCGGCGGCGGCGGGGCCACCGGCTGCGGGCGCTGCGGCTCTGAGGCCTGATCGGGGGTGGGCGGTGCCGGCACCTGGCTGGGCGCTGGGCGCGGGGCCGCCACGTCACCCTGCGCCTGCTGCGGCGGCACGGGGGCGATCAGCTCGACAGGGATGGCGATTTCCTCGGGTTCGGGAATTCGCCTGGGCAGAAAGTCGAGGATGAGGAAGAGCAGCGCCGCGAGATGCAGCGCCACCGAAAGCCCCACCCAGAACCGCATGCCCCGAAAGGCCGACATGGACTACCTCGGTGCGTTTTGTCGGGGGGCTTGGGGTTGGGCGCGTGGCCCGGAGAGGGGGGCGGCGGGGGCGGAGACCGGCGCGGGGGCGCGGCCTGGGGGTTGTTCGGCCAGCAGGGCCACGCGGGAGAAGCCGCCGGCCGCGATATTGCCCATCACCTCCATGACGCGGCCATAGGTGATGGCGCGGTCACCGCGGACGAAAATGCGGCGCTGCGGCTCGCCCGGGGCCTGGGTTTGCGCCTCGGCGATGGCGCGCAGACGGGGGACCAGCTCTTCCATCTGCACCTCAGTCTCCTGGATAAAGATTTTTCCCTCCGGGTTGACGCTGATGGTGATGGGCTCCTGCTCCTGATTGAGCGGCGTGGCATTGGTGCGGGGCAAATCCACCGGCACGCCGGAGGTCATCATGGGGGCTGCCACCATGAAGATGATGAGCAGCACCAGCATCACATCCACGAAGGGGGTGACGTTGATCTCGCTCATCGCCTTGTAGCGGCGGCCGCCGCCACCGCGGCTCATCAGGGGGCCGGCCATTTACAGCGCCTCGGAGGAGGCGCGGGGCTGGCCTGCGGCGGCTTCGGTCTGGCGCGAGAGGATGGCGCTGAATTCGGCGGCGAAGCCCTCCAGCCGGGAGGCGAATTTCGCCAGCTGCGAGGCCAGGGTGTTATAGGCCAGCACGGCAGGGATGGCGGCCACCAGGCCGATGGCGGTGGCGAAAAGCGCCTCGGCAATGCCTGGCGCCACCACGGCGAGGGAGGTGTTCTGCATGCCGGCGATGGCGGCAAAGGAGTTCATGATGCCCCAAACCGTGCCGAAAAGGCCGATAAAGGGCGCGGCCGAGCCGGTATTGGCCAGGAAGGTCATCCGCTTTTCCAGCCGCTCCATCTCGCGCTGGATGGTGACCGCCATGGCGCGCTCCACCCGCTCCTTGGTGCCGGCGATGATGAAGGAATTGGTCGCCCCCTCGGTGCTGCGGCGCCATTCGCGCATGCCGGAGACGAAGATGGCGGCCAGCGGGTGGCGCGGCACATCGCCCTGTTTGCGGTATAATTCATCAAGGCTGCCGCCGGACCAGAATGCATCTTCCAGCGCATCGGCCTCGCGCCTTGCGCGGCTGAGCGCCGAGAGCTTCTCGAACACAATGGCCCAGACATAGATGGAGGCCAGGATGAGGGCGACCATCACGCCCTTCACCACCCAATCGGCCTGCATGAACAGGCCCCAGAGCGACAGGTCATGCGCGGCGGCGGCAAGTGGGGAACTGGTCACGCGGTCCATGCGGTCTTCTCCGAAAGGGTATTCTCAACAGTGGCGATGCGCGCACGCAGCGCGGAGCGCCAGGGTTCGGGCACGGCGCGGGGCCGCAGCCCCTGCTCGCCCACACATACCAGCCGCACTTTGAGGGCGGCCAAGATCTCATCACCCAGCATCACATCCTGATCGAGGTCCAATATGGCGCTCACACGGCGAATCTGGGTGCGAATGGTGACCAGATCATCGAGCCGGGCGGGGCTCGAATACTCCACCTCGATGCGCTTCACCACCAGGAAGGCACCGTGGCGGGATGCCATATCGGCATGGGGCAGGCCCATATCGCGCAGGGCTTCGGTGCGGGCGCGCTCGGCCCAGCGCAGATAGGTGGCGTGATAGGCGATGCCGCCGGCATCGGTGTCCTCGTAATAGACCCGGATGGGGAAGCGGTGCGGCTCAACCATCGAGCAGGTCCGGCTGGATGGCGAAACCGGCGGGGGGTGTCAGGCCCAGATGGCGCCAGCCAGGCTCGCCCAGCATGCGGCCGCGCTGGGTGCGGAGCACGAAGCCTTCCTGGATGAGGAAGGGCTCGATCACGTCTTCGAGCGTATCGCGCGACTCGGCGAGTGCGGCGGCGAGGGTTTCGACGCCGACCGGCCCGCCATTATGGTGCTCGGCGATGCGGCGGAGATAGCGGCGGTCCATGGCGTCGAGGCCCTTTGCATCGACCTCCAGCCGGGCGAGGGAGGCATCGACCATGGCGCGGTCGGCGAGTTTGCCGGCGACCAGGGCGAAGTCGCGAATGCGGCGCAACAGGCGGCCGGCGATTCGGGGCGTGCCGCGGGAGCGTTTGGCGATTTCCAGCGCGCCCTCATCGGCGAGCGCGAAGCCGAGTTTCATCGCGCCGCGGCGGACGATGCCGAAGAGTTCCTCCGGTGTGTAGAGGACGAGGCGGAGCGGGATGCCGAAACGGTCGCGCAGGGGCTGCGCCAAAAGGCCGGAGCGGGTGGTGGCACCGACCAGGGTGAAGGGGGGGAGGTCGATGCGCACGGTGCGCGCGGCCGGGCCCTCGCCGATGATGAGGTCGAGTTGGAAATCCTCCATCGCGGGGTAGAGGGTTTCCTCGATGGCGGGCTGCAGGCGGTGGATTTCGTCGACGAAGAGCACGTCGCGCGGCTGCAGATTGGTGAGGATGGCCGCGAGGTCACCGGCGCGTTGCAGGACGGGGCCGGAGGTGGCGCGGAAGCCCACACCCATTTCGCGGGCGACGATCTGGGCCAGGGTGGTTTTGCCCAGGCCGGGGGGGCCGTGGAGGAGGACATGGTCCAGCGCCTCGCCGCGCGCACCGGCGGCCTGGATGAAGATGGAGAGGTTTTCGCACAGCGCGCGCTGGCCGGTGAAATCGGCGAGGGTTTGCGGGCGGAGGGCGCCTTCGCCGGTGTCGTCCTCTTGGCGGGTGGGGTCGGTGATGCTCATGGGGTGTTACCGGGGAGGCTCTGCCTCCCCGGACCCCTCCGCCAGGGGCGACCCGCCCCTGGACCGTGTTCTGTTGGAGGAACCCACAGATGACGGTCCAGGCCCGGCTCGGGCCTGGCGGATGGGGGCCGGGGAAGGCAGAGCCTTCCCTGGTTCATGCGCGCAATCACCGGGCGAACTCCCGCAAGCCGTCGCGGATCAGCGCGTCCAGCGTGGCGGCATCGCCGAGGCGTTTGGCGGCGCGGGAGATGGCGCCCTGGGCCTCGGGGCATTTGATGCCGAGATTGACCAGGGCGGAGACGGCGTCGCTTTCGATGCTGCCTGCGGGCAGGGGGGCGGCGGCGCCCAGGCCGTCCTCCTCGGGCGTGGCGCGGCCGACGGCCCATTTTTGCATGGCCGGTTCGTCGATGATGCGGTTGGCTGTGGCGGCGCCGAGGCCTTTGACCTCGGCAAGGCGTTTGCGCTCCTTGGCGGCGATGGCCCGGGCCAGGCCATTGGGGTCTAGGCCGCCCAGCACCAGTAGGGCCTTTTGCGGGCCGACGGTTTTGACCTCGATGAGGGCGCGGAATGCCTCGCGCTCGGGGGCGTCGAAAAATCCGAAAAGGGTGATGGCATCCTGGCTCACCCGGGTTTCGATCAGCAGTTTTTGCACGCCCTCGCGGGCGGTCAGCCGGTCCAGCGTCTTGCGCGAGCAGGAGATGAGGTAGCCCACGCCGTTCACATCCAGCACGCAGCCGGTCTCGTGCAGGCTTTCCACGAAGCCTTTGAGGGAGCCGATCATGCCACCACCATGCGGGCCAGCATGGCCCGGGTGCCGCGGTGATGGGCGTGGCAGATGGCAATGGCCAGGGCATCGGCGGCATCGGCGCGGGCGAGGCGGGCGCCTGGGAGCAGGCGGCGGACCATGTCGGCGACCTGGATTTTATCGGCATGGCCGGTGCCGACCACGGCGCGTTTGACCTCCATGGCCTGGTATTCGGCGACCAGAATGCCGGCCATGGCGGGCGCGAGGAGTGCCACGCCGCGCGCCTGGCCGAGTTTCAGCGCTGCGGCGGGGTTTTTGTTGACATAGGTGTGTTCGATGGCGGCTTCGGCCGGCTGCCATTCGCGCAGCAGCGCGCCCAGGCCACGGAAGATGAAGGCCAGCCGCTCGGGCAGAGGGGTATCGGCCTTGGTGGAGATCGCGCCGTCGGCGATATGCACCAGGCGCGAGCCCGCACTCTCGATCAGGCCCCAGCCGGTATGGGTCAGCCCGGGGTCGATGCCGAGAATTCTGGTCAAGCCGAGAGCTTTTCCAGCACCGCCTCATCCACCTCGAAATTGGCGGTGACGGTTTGCACATCATCATGATCGTCCAGCAGGTCGATCAGTTTGAGCACGGCGCGGGCGCCATCCTCATCGAGCGGCACGGTCATATTGGGGCGCCATTCCAGCTTGGCGGATTCAGCCTCGCCGAAGCGGGTTTCCAGCGCGGCCTGCACGGCGCCGAGGGCATCGGCGGCGGTGATGATCTCGTGGCCGGCATCGCTGCTTGCCACGTCATCGGCGCCGGCCTCGATGGCGGCTTCGAGCATGGTATCGGCATCGGTGGCGGCGGGGGGGTAGCGCACCACGCCCAAGCGGTCGAACTGAAAGGCCACCGTCTCACCAAAGGCGCCGCCATGTTTGGAGAACATGCTGCGCAAATCCGATGAGGTGCGGTTGCGGTTATCCGTCAGCGCCTCGACGATGATGGAAACGCATGCCGGGCCACGGCCTTCGTAGCGCACCTCGGCATAATCATCGCCCGCACCCACGCCCTGGCCCTTTTTGATGGCGCGATCAACGACATCCTTGGTCATATTGGCCAGGCGGGCGGCGATCATGGCCGAGCGCAGCCGGGGGTTATGCGCCGGGTCGGGTGAGCCGAGCTTCACCGCCACCGTGATCTCGCGGCCGATTTTGGCGAAGGCGCGGGCGCGCTTGGCGTCCTGCCCGCCCTTGCGGTGCATGATATTCTTGAATTGCGAATGGCCGGCCATGACCGTCCCGAACCTCAGATTCTGGTTGAATGCCGTTGGATATAGCCCGCTATTCGCCGCTTCGCCACCATCCTTCTGGGGGCTGAGTGTCTTCGATACATCTGGTCACATTTTATTTTGCTGGGCAGATTGGCGGCCATGGACCTCCCCTCACCCGCCGACCCTTTCGCCGTCACCAGTCTGGAGGCGCTGCGCGCGCTGTATGACGCACCTTCGGAATTGGTGAAAAACAAGGCGACGCAGCGGATGGATGCGGCGACGCAGCGCTTTATTGCCGCCTCGCCCTTTTTGCTGCTGGGGACCTCCGGCGCGCGGGGCATTCATATCACGCCGCGCGGCGATGCGCCTGGCTTTGTCGAGGTGCTGGACGAAAATACCCTGATTTTGCCGGACCGGCGGGGCAATAATCGGCTGGATGCCTTGCAGGATATTCTGGAGGATGACAGGGTTTCGCTGCTGTTTCTGGTGCCAGGCGCGGGCGAAACCCTGCGCGTGCATGGCCATGCCCGCATCACCACCGACCCTGCGCTGCGCGCGCGGCATGTGGCCCAGGGCAAGGAGCCGGTGTCGCTTCTGGTGGTCACGGTGCGGGAATTGTTCACGCAATGCGCCAAGGCGCTGATGCGCTCGCGGCTATGGGATGGCCGTGGCCGTCCGGAGGGGCTGCCCAGCATGGGCGAATTGCTGGCGAGCCAGGCGCCCGGGCGGGTGGAGGCGGCGGTGGTGGATGGCGGCTATGCCGAGCGGATGCGGAGCACGATGTATTGAAATTCCTGATGTGTTTCGGGGCCGCCCTGGCCCTGACGGCCTGCGCCACCCCACCCGCGCGATATGACGCCTTTGCCGGCGGCATGGCCGCGCATGCGGCAGGCGTGGCGCGGGAGGCTGAGCGGGTGCGCCTGCTGCCATGGCCGGCCCGCCCTGATGCGGCGGTGGCCGCGCCCGATTGCCGGAACATGGCCGAACTCGCGCCCGGCCAGCGCGCGCGCTGCGCGGTGGAGCGGCGCATGGCCGTGACCACCCTTCTCAGCCGCCATGCCCAGGCCCTGGCGGAATATGCCGCGGCCCTGGCCATTCTGGGCACGCGCTTTGACGCCAGCCCAGCCATGGAGGCGCTGGCGGCCGCGCGCGGACAGGCCATTGCCCTGGGCGAAAGCCTGCAGTCCGAAATCCCCATCGCGGCGGCTTTCCTGGAGCCGGTTCGGACCATGGATGGGCCGGTGGGGCTGCGCCCTGCCCTGGCCTATGAGATGGCGAGCCATGGCTGGCAGCTCCGCCAACAACTGGAAATCCAGGCTGTGGCACTGGAATGGCTGGAACTGCGCCGGGGTGACGAGATGGACGAAGAACTGCGCCGGCTGCGCTGGTCCATCGCCCATCTGCGCCGCGGCTTTGAGGTTTTGACGGTGAGTGACGGCGAAACCCTGCCGCATATTGCCAGCGCACGGGAGGCGCTGGGGCGTTAGCTGGTGGGGGAAAACGGAGGGCGAGCGACAATAAGATCGAGGGGCTTTGCCCCTCGAGCACCCCAGCAGGGTCGACATGTATGTCGACGAGTTTCCTGCACCTTCGTTAGGTTATTGATTTTCTTATTAATCAAAGGTCGAGGAAAATCGTCCACATACATGTCGACCCTGGTGGGTGAGCGCGCTAGGGCAAAGCCCTTTCGCTCTTTTTTCACCAGCCCGTCAGGCGCGCCGCCAGCGCCCGGCCAGGGCGGCGGCGGCGACCATGAGCCCCGCCAGCACGCCGATGGCCCCCGCGGCATTGACCGCATGGGCGCTGCCGAGTGCCGCTGGCAGCGGCCCGGCCAGGGCGTAGCCCAGTGCGGCCACGCCCGCGCCCAGCCCCGCACCGCCGAGCAATTGGCTGTTATAGCGGTTGGTGATCAGCCGCATGGCCGCCGCCGGTGCGACCAGCAGCGCCACCACCAGAATGGAGCCCACGGCCTCGAAGGCGGCCACGGCGGCGGCGGCCAGCATGAGATTCAGTGCGATGTCCAATAGCCGCACTGGCAGGCCAATGCTTTGGGCATAGGCGGCGTCAAAACATAGTAATTTCAGGGGGCGCCAGAGTGCTGCCACCGCTGCCGCCACGGCCAGGCCCACGCCCGCCAGCATGAAGACCGCGTGTGGCAGGCTGGCCAGGGCGGTGGCGTCGAAGAGCGAGGCCAGACCCTCGGCCTGTGGCCAGAGCAGGGTTTCCATTTGGCCGAACAGCACGCAATCCACGTCGAGATCCACGCTGTGCGCGCCGGTGACATCGAGCAGCACCAGCCCCGCGGCGAAAAACCCGGTGAAGACAATGCCGGTGGCAGCACCGCCCTCCAGCCGGGTCATTCGGCGTAAATGGGTGATGGCCGCCGCCGCGAGCAGCGCCGCCACTGCTGCGCCCAGCAGCACCGGCAACCCGCTGCGCGCGCCGGTGACGAAAAACCCCAGCACAATGCCTGGCAGCACGGCATGGGTGATGGCGTCACCCAGCAGCGATTCGCGCCGCAGCACCAGAAAACTGCCCAGCAGCCCGCAGGTGGCGCCGGCCAGCATGGCGGCAAGCAGCGGGGCGAAATCGAGTTGCAGAAACGCTGTCATGCGCGGCGCAGCATGAGGGAGGCGACAAAAAACGCCGTGCCCACCAGCACCACCGCCGCCCCGGTGGGCCAGCCAGCATGGCCGGCGGAGAGCAGCGCCCCCAGCACGCCGGAGATACCGCCCAAAGCCGCGCTGGCCATGAACATGCCGGGCAGGCGCTGGTTGAGCATGCGGGCCGTGGCCGCCGGCAGCACCAGCAACGCCACCACCAGCACCAGCCCCACCGCCGGCAGGCCGGCGATGCAGACCAGCAGGATGAGGCCCATGAGTGCCGCATCGGTGCGGCGGATGTTGAGGCCCTGCAGGGCGGCGAATTCGGCGTCAAAGCACAGCGCGCGCAGGCGGGGGAAGAGCGCCACCGTGCTGGCCAGGCAGAACAGTGCGAGCAGCCCCGCCGCCCAGGCATCCTCGGCGCGCATCGTCGCCGCCTGGCCCAGGATGAAATGCGACAGCCCGGCCTGCGCCCCCGCCGGCATGGCTTGCACCACGGAGAGGCCGACCACGCCGAGCGCATAAAAACTGGCCAGCACCACGGCGATGGCGGCGTCTTGCCGGATGCGGCCGGTGGCGGAGAGCGCCTGCACTGCCCATAGGCCCAGTGCGCCGGCGATTGCGCCGCCGATCAGCAAGGGCGGCAGGGCGCGCGGGTCGGTGCCCCACCAGGCGCCGAGCAGGGCTGCGGCCACCACGCCGGGCAGGGCGGCATGGCCCATGGCATCGGCCAGCAGGGCGCGGCCGCGCAGCAGGGCAAAGCAGCCCACCGCCCCCGCCGCCACGCCGAGTGCGGCGCAGCCCAGCACCACCACCAAGGTGTTATGGGTGATCACGCCGCCAGACCCGCGCCATAGGTGGTGGTGATCATGGCCGGGGTGAACACATCGGCCACCCGGCCCGCCGCCACCACGCGGCCATTGAGCATCAGCGCATGTTCGAAAATATCCGGCACCGAGGCGAGATCATGATGCACCGCCACCACGCTGCGGCCGGTGGTGGCGAGTTTTTGCAGGGTTTTGATGATGTCCCGCTCGGTGGCGGCATCGACTGCGGCGAGGGGCTCGTCCATCAGCAGCAGATCCGCCTCCTGCGCCAGGCAGCGGGCGAGGAAGACGCGCTGCTGCTGGCCGCCGGAAAGCTGGCCGATGGGACGTTCGGCCAGGGCTGCCATGCCGACCTCGGCGAGGGCGGCGCGGGCGGCCTCGCGCTCGCGCCGGGGCAGGGCGCCCCACCAGCGGGTGCGGGGCGTGCGGGCCATGGCCACCACATCGAGGGCCGAGGCGGGGAAATCCCAATCCACGCTGGCGCGCTGCGGCAGGTAGCCGATGCGGGCGCGGGCGGCATCGAGGGTAGTGCCGAAGAAGCGCACCGCGCCGGTGCTGGGGATGAGGCCGAGTGCGGCCTTGAGCAGGGTGGATTTGCCGGCGCCATTGGGGCCGATAATGGCGGTGAGCCCCGGGGCCACATCCCAGCAAATATCGGCAAGCGCCGGGGTCTCGCCATAGAAGACATTGAGATGGTTGATGCTGAGCGGCGCCATCACAGCCGGCCATTCAGCCCGGCGGCGGGCGCTGTGCCGCCCAAGGCGCGGGCGATGGTGGTGATATTATGGTCCAGCATGCCCTCCAGCGTGCCGGTATAGGTGCCGGCCCGGCCCATCGAATCGGAAAACAGATTGCCGCCCAGGCGCACGACATGGCCGCGGGCGGCCGCGCCCTCGATCAGCGCGCGCACCGCGCGGTCGGGCACCGAGGTCTCGGCGAAGACGGCGGGGACGCGGCGGGTGACCAGCATGGCGACAATGGCCTCGATGCGGATGAGCGAGGCCTCGGCCTCGGTCGAGAGGCCCTGAATGCTGTCGATGGCCAGGTCGTAACGCCGGGCGAAATAGCCGAAGGCGTCATGCGCGGTGACCAGCACGCGCTGGGGGTTGGGGATGCCGCCCAGCGCTGCGGCGGCATAGTCATGCAGGCGGCGGAGGCGGGCGCGGTAGGCGGCCAGGTTTTCGGCCAGCTTCGCGCGGGGCAGCAGGGGGGCGAGCGCCTCGGGCAGGGTGCCGGCGGCCTCGGCCCAGAGCAGCGGGTCCATCCAGATATGCGGGTCGGCGGCATCGGGGTATTCGGGGTGGGTGCGGAGTTCGGCGCGGGGCAGGGCCTCGGCCATGGCCAGAACGCGGCGGCCGGCAGCGGCGAGGCGGGCCAGCACCTCTTCCATGCGCCCTTCCAGCCGATGGCCGTTCAGCACCACCAGATCTGCGGCGAGGAGTTTGGCGGTATCGGCCCGGGTGGGGCGGAAGAGGTGGGGGTCCACCCCCTCACCCATCAGGCTTTCCACCCGCGCGGCGGGGCCGGCCAGGGCGCGTACGGCATCCGCCAGCATGGCGGTGGTGGTGATGATGGCGGGCAGCCGGGCCTGTGCCAGCGCTGGTGCTGGGAGCAGGAGCGCGGGCAGGGAGCGCCGGGGGATGCTTGAACAGCTATTCACGTCTTCAATGATTCAGAGATTTCAGAGTGTTGCATGGCTTATGTGGCCCTGAGGGGCAGAGATGGCAAGCCCTGGGCCCTTGCGCCGCTTTCATCCAGCCGCAATGCTGGCGCGCATGGCCCTACGCCCACGCATTCCTGAGGATCAAGTTGTCGAATTGGCGGAGATGTTCCGCCTGATGAGCGACCCGACTCGGTTGAAGATCATCCTGGCTTGCCTCGATGACCCGGCGGCGGTGGGGGAGATGGCGGATAGGCTGGCGATCTCGGCCAGCCTGGTGTCGCATCATCTGCGGCTGCTGCGCGCGGCGCGGCTTTTGCAGGCGGATAGGCGCGGCCGGCAGGTGTTTTATGTGGTGGGTGACCCGCATATCCGCTCCATGCTCTCCGACATGGTGGATCATGTGGCCGAGGGTGATGCCGAGGTGGAAACCGACCCTGGCGGCGGCGGTTAACCGCCTCCGCCTGTCTTGTCCCTATGCTGCACTGCGATTATGGTCCGGCCGAACTGGATCAAAGGGTGGCGCATATGAAAAGCGTCACCATTGTTGGGAAGCACAGCTGGGATGCGAATGGGCATGCGCCTTGTGAAAAACGGGCTTGGGGCGCTGGCCGCCCTTGCGATGACGTGGGCGATCATGGGGGCCGGTATGGCTTCGGAGACCACGACGCTGGGCGTGCCGGTGCCATGGGGCACGGGGCTGCAGGCCTCTGGTGGGCCGATCAAGACCGCCATCCATGATTTCAACGAGATGGTCTTCTGGATCATCGTCGCCATCACGATTTTTGTGGGCGTGCTGCTGGCCTGGGTGATGTTTCGCTACTCGGCGAAGCGCAACCCGGTGGCGAGCCAGACCAGCCACCACACGGGCCTCGAAATCGCCTGGACGGTGATTCCGGTGCTGATCCTGATTGTGATCGCCATCCCCTCCTTCCGCCTGATCTATTATCAGGACCGGACGCAGGAGGCCGATATGACGATCAACGTCCAGGGCCGGCAGTGGTATTGGAACTACGCCTATCCTGATCATGGTGGCTTCAACTTCGACAGCCGGCCGATTCCGACGGAAGACCTGAAGCCGGGCCAGCTGCGCAACCTGGCGGTGGATGAGCCGCTGGTGGTGCCGGCGGGGCGCAATATCCGCGTGATCAGCACGGGCGTGGATGTGATCCATTCCTTCTTCGTGCCCTCGCTGGGGGTGCAGCGCTATTCCATTCCGGGCCGCTCGATCGAGACATGGTTCCGCGCCGATAGCCCCGGCTCCTATTTTGGCCAGTGCAATCAGATTTGCGGCACGAATCATTGGTTCATGCCCATTGAGGTGCGCGCCATTCCGGCCGCCGAATTTGACGCCTGGGTGGCCTCGGCCCGGACCCGCTTCGCGGCGACCATGCCGGCTTCTGCCACGCCGGCAGTTGCAGCCGTGGCTGAAGCACCCATCTCCCTGGCGGCCATAGCCGCACCGCTTGCGCGCTAATCAGAACGAAGAGGCAAGACCCATGGCGACCGCCCACGCGCATGACGACCATCACGACCACGCCCCTGGCTTTGTGTCGCGCTGGTTGTACAGCACCAATCATAAAGACATTGGCACGCTGTATATCCTGTTCTCGCTCTTCGCGGGGATCATCGGCATTGGCATTTCGCTGCTGATGCGCATTGAGCTGCAGCAGCCTGGCATGCAGATCTTCGCCGATGGCCAGTCCTGGAATGCCATGGTCTCGGCGCATGGCCTGATCATGGTGTTCTTCGTGATCATGCCGGCGCTGATTGGCGGCTTTGGCAATTGGTTTGTGCCGATCATGATCGGCGCGCCGGATATGGCGTTTCCGCGGTTGAACAACATCTCCTTCTGGCTGCTGGTGCCGGCCTTCCTGCTGCTGGGTGGCTCGATGTTTGTCGGCCAGGGCGCGGGCGCGGGCTGGACGATTTATCCGCCGCTGTCGGATAGCCAGTATCAGCCGGGCATGTCGATGGATATGGCGCTGTTCGCGCTGCACCTGGCCGGTGCCTCCTCCATCCTGGGTGCGGCGAATTTCATCACCACCATCCTGAATATGCGCGCCCCGGGCATGACGCTGCACAAGATGCCACTCTTTGTCTGGTCGATGCTGGTCACCGCCTTCCTGCTGCTGCTGGCGGTGCCGGTGCTGGGTGGTGCTATCACCATGTTGATCACCGACCGCAATTTCGGCACGGCCTTCTTCCGCCCCGAGGGCGGTGGTGATCCGGTGCTGTTCCAGCATCTGTTCTGGTTCTTCGGCCATCCTGAAGTGTACATCATGATCCTGCCGGCCTTCGGCATTGTCAGCCATGTGGTCTCGACCTTCTCGAAGAAGCCGGTGTTCGGCTATCTCGGCATGGCTTATGCGATGGTGGCCATCGGCGTGGTCGGCTTCGTGGTCTGGGCCCACCATATGTATCAGTCGGGCATGGATGTGGACACGCGGGCCTATTTCATGGCCGCGACCATGGTGATCGCCGTTCCCACAGGCGTAAAAATCTTCTCCTGGATCGCCACCATGTGGGGCGGTTCCATGCGCTATGACACGCCGATGCTCTTCGCCATCGGCTTCATCTTCCTCTTCACCGTGGGTGGCGTGACCGGCGTGGTGCTGGCCAATGCCTCGATCACCCAGATCCTGCACAACACCTATTATGTGGTGGCGCATTTCCACTATGTGCTATCGCTGGGTGCGGTGTTCGGGATTTACTGCGGCATCTATTACTGGATCGGCAAGATGAGCGGCCGGCAATATCCGGAAATGCTCGGCAAGATTCATTTCTGGATGACCTTCATCGGCGTGAACCTGACCTTCTTCCCGATGCACTTCCTGGGCAATCAGGGCATGCCGCGCCGCTACCCGGATTATGCCGATGCGCATGCCGGTTGGAATTTGATCGCCTCGCTGGGTGCTTATCTCTCCATCGCCAGCTTCGTCTTCTTCTTCTTCGTGATGTGGGTGACCTTCCGCCGCGGTGCGGTGGCGGCCGCCAATCCCTGGGGTGAAGGTGCGACCACGCTGGAGTGGCAAGTGCCCAGCCCGCCCGCCTTCCACACCTTTGAGGAACTGCCGCGCATTCGCTAATGCGCTGCCTGGGGTAACAATACGATGAGCGATACGGCCATCAATGACCGCGTGGGGGGGGCTTCGGCCCCCCTTGATGCATTGTCCGGGCCGATTCACGCGCTGGCCGGAACTGGCCAGTCGCGATCGGACCTCGCGGCCGGTTCCGAGGTGCGGGACTGGATCACCCTGCTCAAGCCGCGGGTGCTCTCGCTCGTGGTCTATTCCGGCGTGGCGGGGCTGCTGGTGGCGCCGGGGCATATGCATCCCATCCTCGCCATCACCGCCATATTGTGCATCACCATCGCCGCCGGTGCGGCGGGCGCCATCAATATGTGGTATGACCGCGACATTGATGCGGTGATGCGCCGCACGGTGAACCGGCCGATTCCGGCTGGGCGAATCGCGCCCGATTCGGCGCTGGCCTATGGCGTGGGGCTGGCGGTATTTTCGGTGGCGCTGATGGGGCTGGCCACCAATTGGCTGGCGGCCATTGTGCTGGCTGCGTCCATTCTCTTCTACGTCTTCATCTATACCGTGTGGCTCAAGCGCCGCACGCCGCAGAACATCGTCATCGGCGGTGCGGCCGGCGCCTTTCCGCCGCTCATTGGCTGGGTGGCGATGACGGGTTCGATCAGCGCCGAGCCGCTGCTGCTTTTTGCCATCATCTTCTTTTGGACGCCGCCGCATTTTTGGGCGCTGTCGCTTTTCGCCCATGCCGATTACGCCCGGGCCGGCGTGCCCATGCTGCCGGTGGTGGCGGGCGCGCGGGAGACCCGCAAGCAGGTGCTGGTCTATACGGTGGCGCTGCTGCCGGTGGCGCTTTCGCCCTGGATCATGGGGTTTTCCGGCTGGATTTATGGCGCTTCGGCATTGCTCCTGGGGCTTTGGTTCCTCAAGCATGCCTGGGCGGTATGGACCGACGAACAGGATGAGGCCGGGCGCAGCCTGACCAATGACCTGCCGGCGAAAAAATGCTTCAAATACTCCATCAGCTACCTCTTCATCCTGTTGGGTATGCTGGTGGTGGATCATCTGGTGCTGACATGACCGCTGATTTCGACAAGGAGGCGGCGGAGTTCCACCGCCGCCGGCGCCAGCGCAACTGGGCCATTCTGGGGGCGCTGATCGGGCTTGTGGTGCTGTTCTACTTCATCTCCGTGGCGCGGTTGCTGCGTGGCTGAGGCAGCGGCAACCCTCGCGCGGCGCAACCGGCGGACGCTGTTCGGCGCCATGGGGTTTGTGGCCTTTATGGTCGGCGTCTCCTTTGCCGCCGTGCCGCTTTATGACCTGTTTTGCCGCGCCACGGGTTACGGCGGCACGCCCATGCTGGGCAGCGCCGCGCCGGGTGCCATGGCCAATACCACCATCAATATCCGCTTTGTCGCCTCCACCAGCCCTGGGCTGCCCTGGCATTTCGTGCCGCAGCAGGTTTCGATGCCTCTCGCATTGGGTGAGGAGGGGGTGGCCTTCTACACCGCCCGCAATGACAGTGCCGCGCCGGTGACCGGCATTTCCACCTATAATGTCACCCCCGACATTGTCGGCCGGTATTTCCACAAGACCGCCTGTTTTTGCTTCACCGAGCAGACCCTGCAGCCGGGGCAAAGCGTGGATATGCCGCTCGCCTTTTGGGTGGACCCGAAAATCCTTGACGACGCGCAGGCGCGGGCCGTGCGCAACATCACCGTCAGCTACACTTTCTTCCGCAGCCTGGCCGATGCCGAGCGCGCCGGCGCCCTGGCCAGTGCGGGGGTGCATATCGGCGCTGGAACCACCCGCTGACGGGTTGATCAAAGCCGCATTTGCCGCGATGTTGCGGCGCAGAACAAAGGGCTCTCGAAGCCCGGGAATCAGGATTGAGAATGGCCAGTTCCGCCCACGCCGCTCCCGCCACTGCCGCCGGCCAGGAGCCCGCACCGCCGCATAAGCACCCCTATCACCTGGTCGATCCCTCACCCTGGCCGCTGGTTGGCGCCTTTTCGGGCGGCGCCATGCTGTTTGGCATTGTGCTGAATTCGCATGAGGGCAATCGCTGGATGTTTCTCGCCGGCCTCGCCGGCCTGCTCTTCACCATGTTCATGTGGTGGCGCGATGTGCTGAAGGAAAGCCGCCAACCTGGCGTGCATACCCCTATCGTGCGTCTGGGCCTGCGTTACGGCATGATGCTGTTCATCGCTTCCGAGGTGATGTTCTTCGTGGCCTTCTTCTGGGCCTATTTCCACTACGCCATCTTCCCCGAGAATGTGCTGGGTGCCGAGCATGCGGTCTGGCCCCCGGCTGGTATTAAGACCTTCGATCCGTTCCATCTGCCGCTGCTCAACACCATGATTTTGCTGCTCTCGGGCTGCACGGTGACCTGGGCGCATCACGGCGTGATCCATAATGACCGCAAGGCGCTGATCCAGGGCTTGGCGCTGACTGTGCTGTTGGGGCTGAGCTTCACTGGCCTGCAGGTGCTGGAATATATGGAGGCACCCTTCGCCTTTGCTGGCGGCGGCATTTACTCCTCGACCTTCTTCCTCGCCACTGGCTTCCACGGTTTCCACGTGATGGTGGGCACAATCTTCCTCGCCGTGTGCCTGTTCCGCGCCATGGCCGGGCAATTCACCGCTGAGCGGCATTTCGGCTTTGAGGCTGCGGCCTGGTACTGGCATTTCGTGGACGTGGTGTGGCTCTTCCTCTTTGTGGCAATCTATGTGCTCGGTGCCGGTAGCTCTGGTCATTAACCGGTGAGCGGGGGCGGGGTGTCTCAGCCCCCATTGCGCTGGCAGCGCATTGTGCTGCCGAGTTTTTTGGCCTTGCCGATGCTGGCGGCCATGTTGGCCCTGGGCATTTGGCAGGTGCAGCGGATGGGGTGGAAATCCGCCCTGTTGCAGGAGCTGGCCGCGGCCCAGGCCGGGCCGCCGGTGAGTGCGGCCAATCCGGCGCCTTTTGCTCATATCATGGCAAGTGGCCGGTTTCGGCATGATCTGGAATTGCTGCTGGGCAGTGAGGTGCGCGGCACCACCCTCGGCGCTGCCCTGATCACCCCGCTCGAGCGTGACGGCGCGCCCGCCCTGCTGGTGGAGCGCGGCTGGGTGCCGCTGGACCGTGCCGGCGTGAGCCGGCCTGAAGGGGTGGTGACGGTGCAAGGCTATATGCGGCCCGCCGAGCGGCCTGGGCTGCTCTCGGCCGCTGATAGCCCCGCCGCCCGGCGCTTTCATAATTTCGACATTCCGGCGATGGGTGCGGCGATTGGCCTGCCGGTGGCGTCTTTTGGCCTGGCGGTTGTGGTGCCTGGCCGCGCCCGGCCGGATGGTGGGCTGGGCAGCACGCCGGCACCCAATCAGGGCGGCGTGCCCAGCCCGGCCACGGGGTTCCCGGCACCCAGCAACCCGCATTTGGGCTATGCCATCACCTGGTTCGGCCTGGCCCTGGCCTGGACCGCGATTTTCGCCCTCTGGGCCAGCAGACGGATCAGCACGCCATGAATGCCGCCTATCAACGCCTGAAAACCCGCCATGCCCGCATCGCCACCCTGGGCGAGGCCTCGGCGATGCTGGGTTGGGATGCCTCGGCGATGATGCCCCAGGGCGGCGGCGCGGCGCGTGGCGACCAACTCGCCTTGCTGGCCGGCATGATGCATGAATTGGCCATTGCCCCGGAGGTGGCCGAGGATCTCGCCGCAGCCGAGGCCAAGGGCGAATGGGAAGAGGCCAATCTGGCGCTGATGCGCCACGGCCATATCCGCGCCACCGCCTTGGACACCGCGCTGGTGGAGGCCGTCTCGCTGGCCAATAGCCGCTGCGAGAAAATCTGGCGTGAGGCGCGCAAGAGCGCCGATTTCGCCCTGGTTCGCCCGGCTTTGGAGGAGGTGGTGCGCCTGCAGCGTCAGACCGCCCAGGCGCTCGCCGCTGCGCTTAATCTCAGCCCTTATGACGCGCTGATGGATGGTTTTCAGCGCGGTGTGACCGCTGCCGAGGTCGAGCCGATCTTCGCCACCTATGAGGGTTTTTTGGCCGAGGCGCTGCCGCGTGCCCTCGAGATTCAGGCGAGGCGGGGGCCGGCCATCCCGCTTCAGGGGCCATTTCCCGTCGCCACGCAGAAGGCGATGGCGCAGGCGATGAGCGCGCGCATGGGCCTCGAATACAGCCATGCCAGGCTGGATGAGAGCACCCATCCATTCTGTGGCGGCACGCCGAGCGATGTGCGCATCACCACGCGATACCATGAGGGCGATGTCGCCCAGGCGCTGCTGGGGGTGCTGCATGAAACCGGCCATGCGCTGTATGAGCGCGGATTGCCCGAGGCCTATCGCCGCCAGCCGGTGGGCGAGGCGGCCGGCATGGCGGCGCATGAGAGCCAGTCGCTCATCATTGAAATGCAGGCCTGCCGTGGCGATGCGTTTTTGGGCTTTCTCGGCCGGGAGTTGCAGGCGGCTTATGGCGGCGATGCGGCGGCTTATGATGGGGCGAATCTGGCCAAGCTCTGGCGCCATGTGCGGCCGGGTTTCATTCGCGTTGATGCCGATGAAATCACCTATCCGGCGCATGTCATTTTGCGGTTCCGGCTGGAGCGGGCGCTGATTTCGGGCGATCTGGCGGTGGCTGATCTGCCGCAGGCCTGGGGGGAGGGGCTGCAGCAACTGCTCGGCATCACGCCGCCGGATGACGCGCAGGGCTGCCTGCAGGATATCCATTGGCATGATGGCGCCTTTGGCTATTTCCCCAGCTATACCTTGGGTGCCATGGCCGCCGCCCAGTTGATGGGGGCGGCGCGGGCCGCCACGCCGGGGCTGGATGCCGCCTTGGCGCAGGGTGACGCTAGCCCGCTGTTGGGTTGGCTGCGGGTCAATCTGCATGCCCAGGGCAGCCGGCTGGGGTTTCAGGATTTGCTGCGCTCTGCCACCGGCAAAGCGCTCGACCCTGCCGATTTCACCGCGCATTTGACCCGGCGCTACCTGACTGATTGACCGCAGCCGGGTTATAAGCCCGGCCATGCGCTATATTTCCACCCGCGGCCAGGCCGCGCCCCGCGGCTTTGAAGGTGTTCTGCTGGCCGGTCTCGCCGAGGATGGCGGGCTGTTCATGCCGCAGACCTGGCCGAGCCTCTCGCCCGATGAATGGCGCGCGCTGCGCGGCCTGCCCTATGCCGAATTGGCCACCCGGCTGCTGCTGCCCTTTATGGGCGAGGCGATTGCCGAGGCTGATTTGCGGCGGATGTGCCAGGAATCCTATGGCAGCTTCGCCCATGCTGCGGTGGTGCCGCTGGTGCAGCTGGATGAGCGGCATTTCGCGCTGGAATTGTTCCATGGCCCCACCCTGGCCTTCAAGGATGTGGCGCTGCAATTGCTGGGCCGGCTGTTTGACCATGTTCTGGCGCGGCGTGGCGAGCGCATCACCATTGTGGGCGCCACCAGCGGCGATACCGGTTCGGCCGCCATCGAGGCCTGCCGGGACCGTGCGGCAATTGATATTGTCATCCTCCACCCGGAGAACCGCACCTCCGAGGTGCAGCGGCGGCAGATGACCAGTGTGCTCTCTCCCAATGTGGCCAATATCGCGGTGCAGGGCAGCTTTGATGATTGCCAGGATGCGGTGAAGGCAATGTTCAATGACGCGCCCTTCCGCACCGAGATGAAACTCGCGGCGGTGAACAGCATCAATTGGGCGCGGATTGCGGCGCAAATTCCATATTACGCCGCTGCGGCGTTGGCGCTGGGCGCGCCGGATCGGCCGGTGACGGTTTGCGTGCCCACTGGCAATTTCGGCAATGTGATGGCCGCCTATGCCGCCATGCGCATGGGGCTGCCGATTGAGCGCTTCATTATCGGTTCCAATCGCAATGATATTCTGGCGCGGTTTCTCGCCGGCAATGACATGTCGGCGCGGCCGGTGGAGCCCAGCCTCTCGCCGAGCATGGATATTCAGGTCTCGTCGAATTTCGAGCGGTTGCTGTTCGAATTGCTGGGGCGCGATGCTGCCGCCACGGCCGAGCAAATGACGCGCTTCCGCGCCGAGGGGCGGATGCCGGTGCCCGATGCCGCTTGGCGGGCCGCGACCGCCCGCTTCCATGGCTTTGCGCTGGATGACGCCGGAACGCTCGAAGAAATGCGCCGGTTGAAGCGTGAGAGTGGCTATGTGGCCGACCCGCATACGGCGGTGGGGACGGCTGCGGCGCGCGCCCATCCGGGCCCTGCGGATGTGCCGGTGATCATCGCCGCCACCGCCCATCCGGCGAAATTCCCCGATGCCGTGCGCGCGGCACTGGGCGAGGCGCCGGCGCTGCCGCCGCATCTGGCGGATCTTTATGAGCGGGAGGAGCGCTTCACCGTGCTGCCCAATGCGCTGGAGGGGCTTGAGAATTTTGTGCGGGCCCATGCCCGGCGCAACGCATGAGCAGCATTTGCGCCCATCGCGGCGGCGCGCTGCTTTGGCCGGAAAACTCGCTCACCGCCTTTCGCCACGCCCTCGCACTGCCGATTGAGGAGGTGGAATGCGATGTCCATCTCTCGGCCGATGGCGTGGCCATGGTGCATCATGATGCGACGCTGGAGCGTACCACCGAGGGTTCGGGGCCTGTGGCGCATCGGACGGCCGCCGAATTGTCGGCAACGCGGCTGCGCGGGCTGAATGAAGGGCTGCCACGCCTGGCCGACTTGCTCGAATTGGTGGCGGCCAGCGGCAAATTGCTGCGGCTGGAAATCAAGGCGGATCATCAGAACCACCATGTTCCCGCCCTGTTGGCGGCGGTGCGGGTTGATCTGGCCCGCATTCCCGCCCGCATCCGGCTGATGTCCTTCCTTCCCGCCTGTCTGGCCGAGGCGGCGATGGCCGATATGGATTTGCTGATCCGCCCCTCGGATATGGCCTGGCACAGCGCGGCCTCGCTCAATGCCTATGCGGCGGGTTTGGGCTGCAATGGCCTGGGCTTTGGCTTTGAAACCGCTGAATTGCCGCGGGTTCTGCCCGGCATCACCGGCACCACCAATATCTGGCGGGCCGATACGGCCGAGGCTTTGGCGCAGGCTTTCGCTCTGGCGCCGCATTCCATCACCACCGATGACCCGGTGCGGGCGCTGGCGCTGCGCGGCGGCTGAATCCCTGCACTGGCCCCCATATGGCGTGGGGGCGGTTTTGCCGCCAAAATACCCAGCAAATATTCCCTCAGGAACCCAACCTTGCCCAGCGATGCCATCCAGGTCACCACCCTGCCCAGCGGCCTCACCATCGTCACCGAGACCATGCCGCGGGTGGAGACCGTCTCCTTCGGCGCCTATGTCGCCGCCGGCACCCGCCATGAGGATGCGGCGGTGAATGGCGCCTCGCATTTCCTCGAACACATGGCCTTCAAGGGCACTGCGCGCCGGGATGCGGCGGCCATTGCGCGTGAGATTGAGAATGTCGGGGGCCAAATCAACGCCTATACCGCCCGCGAAAACACCGCCTATTACTGCAAGGTGTTGAAGGAGGATGTGGCGCTCGCCGCTGATATCATTGGCGATATCCTGACCAATTCCGCCTTTGTGCCTGAGGAGTTGGAGCGCGAGCGCGGCGTGATTCTGCAAGAGATCGGCCAGGCGAATGACACGCCGGACGACATCATCTTCGACCATTTCCAAAACACCGCCTATGCCGACCAGGCGATGGGCCGCCCCACCTTGGGCGATGAGGCTATCATCAAGCAGATGCAGCGCGGCGCGCTGACCGGCTATATGCAGGCGCATTACGGCCCGAAAAACATGGTGGTGGCCGCGGCCGGGGCGGTGGAACACGCTGCCGTGCTCGACCTTGCGCGCAGCCATTTCGCCGGCCTGCCGCAGCAGCCCGCACCGGCTGCCGAGGCCGCCCGCTACACCGGCGGCGAATTCCGCGAGGAGCGTGATCTCGACCAGGTGCATGTCGTTCTCGGCTTCGAGAGCCTGGCCTATCGCGCCCAGGAGAGCCATGCCGCCATGCTGCTTTCCACCCTATTGGGCGGTGGCATGTCCTCGCGGCTATTCCAGGAAATCCGCGAGAAGCGCGGACTGGTCTATTCCATTTACAGCTATACTCAGCCCTTCGATGATAGCGGGCTTTTCGCCATCTATGCCGGTACTGGCGAGAAGGAGGCGGCGGAGCTTATCCCCGTCACCCTCGAGGAATTGCGCCGGGTGCAGCATGATGTGACCGAGGATGAGTTGAACCGCGCCAAGGCACAGCTTCGCGCCTCGCTGCTGATGAGCCTGGAGAGCACCGGCAGCCGCTGCGAGCAACTCGCCCGGCAATGGCAGGTGCATGGCCGCATCATCCCAACCGAGGAAACCAAACAGAAAATTGCCGCCGTGACGGTGGCCGATATTCAGGCGGTGGCGGCGAAGATTTTTCGCGGCAAACCCACCCTGGCAGCGCTGGGCCCGGCGGGGAAAGTGCCGGGGCTGGCGCAGATCAGCGAAAGCCTCTCGGCATGAATCGCCTGGACCGGCTTGCCGCCCTCATCACCGCCGCGCGCCAGGCCGGGGCCGATTCCGCCGATGCGCTGCTGGTGGAAAATGCCAGCCTCTCGGTGCAGCGCCGCCTGGGCAAGCTCGAGCATCTGGAGCGCGCCGAGGGGCTGGATATTGGCCTGCGGGTTTTCATTGGCCTCCGCCAGGCCATCATCAGCAGCAGTGATACCGACCCTGCAGGCTTCGCCCGCCTGGCCGAACAGGCGGTGGCCATGGCCCGGGTGGTGCCGGCGGACCCGTTTTGTGGCCTGCTGGAGCCCCGTGCGGCACCCGATGCCACGCCGCTCGACCTGCATGACCCGAGCGAGCCCAGCGCCGAGGCGCTGATCGAACGCGCGGCCATCGCCGAGGAGGCGGCGCTGGCCGTGGCTGGCGTGACCAATAGCGAGGGGGCGGAGGCGGGTTGGAGCCGGCTGCGCATCGCCATGGTCACCTCGGCCGGTTTTGCCGGCGAATATGCCCGCACCGGCCATTCCATCTCGGCCACCGCGCTGGCCGGCAGCGGCACGGCGATGGAGCGGGATTATGATTATTCCTCCGCCGTGCATTTGGCCGATTTGGAGGATGCGGGGCTGATTGGCCGCCGGGCTGGGGAGCAGGCGGTCAGCCGCCTCAACCCGCGCCGGCCGGCCACGGCGCGCTTGCCCGTGGTTTATGCGCCGCGGGTCTCGGGCAGCCTGATTGGGCATTTGTCGAGTGCGATCAATGGCGCCGCCGTGGCGCGCGGCACCTCCTTCCTCAAGGACAGCATGGGAAAGCGGGTGCTGGCTGCCGGGTTGCGGGTGATGGATGACCCCACCCGGCCGCGCGGGGCCCGCTCACGCCCCTTCGATGCCGAGGGCACGCCCTGCGCGCCGCTCGCCTTGGTGGAGGATGGCGTGCTGCTGAGCTGGCTGCTGGATGGGCGCAGCGCCCGGCAGCTCAATCTGACCAGCACCGGCCATGCCAGCCGTGGCACGGGCGGCCCGCCTTCGCCTTCGGCGACCAATCTTTGGCTCGCCCCGGGCAGCGCCACGCCGGCTGAGCTGATCGCCGATATCCGCGAGGGCCTCTACATCACCGAGATGATCGGCATGAGCGTGAATGCGGTGACCGGCGATTACAGCCGTGGCGCCTCGGGTTTCATGATCCGCAATGGCCAATTGGCCGAGGCGGTGAGCGAGATGACCGTTGCGGGCAAATTGCAGGAGATGTTCCTGAACATGTGTCCGGCCTCGGACCTCATTTTCAAGCGCGGCACGGATGCGCCGACGCTGCGGGTGGAAGGGATGACCCTGGCCGGGGCCTGATCAGCCGCGCAGGCCGGGCGCATTGGCCAGGATGTCGCGTGCCACCGCGCGGTCCCGGTTGATGAGCGCGGCATAGGCGGGGCCATCGGAGAGGATGGGGTCATTGCCGCCGGCGATAAGCCGCTCGCGCGTGGCGGGGTCCTGGATTGCGTGGTGCAGGGCCTGGGTGAAGCGCGCCAATGCTGCGGGCGGGCTGCCGCTGGGGGCGAAAAACCCAGTCCAGGAGACCAGATCATAGCCGGGGAGAATTTCGCTGATCGCCGGGGTTTGCGGGGTGAGGGGCCGTCGCTCGGCGCTGGTGACGGCGATGAGCCGGGCGCGATTGGCCTGTAGGGCCGGGATGAGGCTGGAATGGCTGATGATGGCGGCATCGATCCGCCCCGTGCCCACCTCGCGCGACGCATCGGCGCCACCGCGATAGGGGATGTGTTCCAGCCGCACGCCGGCGCGGAGTTGAATCAATTCCCCCATGAAATGGCCGATATGGGCGTGGCCGGGCGTGCCATAGGTGATCTGCCCTGGCCGGGCGCGGGCGGCGGCGAGAAATCCCTGAAAATCCTCGGCCGGGAAATTCTGATGCACGGCCAGATAATAGGGCTGGGAGGTGACCTGGGCGACTGGGGTGAAGGCGGTTTCGTAATCCACCGGGAGTGGGCGGCTGACCAGGGGCAGGGTGGCGAAGGTCGCGCCCTCCAGCATGAAGGTGTGGCCATCCGGGGCGGATTGGGCGAGGGCGGCGGCGGCGATGGCGCCCGAGGCGCCGGTGCGGTTTTCCACCACCAGGGATTGGCCCAGATGCTCGGCCATTTTCGGCTGGATGGTGCGGGCGATGGTATCCGCCACGCCGCCGGCGCTATAGGGAATGATCAGCCGGATAGCGCGCTCGGGATAGGTTTGCGCCAGGGCCGGTGTGGCGAGGGTGGCGAGAATACTGGCGCGGCGGGTGAGGCGCATGGGCGGGCATTTCCTGTTTTGCCGCAAGGCTGCGGGGGGCGCGGGGCAGCGTCAAGCATAGGCTGGCTTTGCCGCCGGGCGCGGGGGCGCTATGGCGGGGCATGCGCATCCTCTTCCTGGGCGATATCGTGGGCCGCAGCGGCCGCGATGCCCTGACCGACAAGCTCCCTGGCCTTCGCGCCGCCCTTCGCGCCGATCTCGTGGTGGTCAATGGCGAGAATGCCAGCCATGGCTTTGGCTTGGCGCCGGAGATGGCGCGCGCCTTCTTCCTGGCCGGCACCGATGTGATCACCCTGGGCAACCATGCCTGGGACCGTAAGGAGATCATCCCCTATCTGGAGGTCGAGCATCGGGTAGTGCGGCCGATCAATTTCCCGCCTGGCACCCCAGGGCGCGGGTCCTTTGTGGCGGTGCTCGATGATGGCCGCAAGGCGCTGGTCATCAATGTGATGGGGCGGTTGTTCATGGATGCGCTGGATGACCCCTTCCGCGCCGTGCAGGCGGAGTTGCAAAAACACCCGCTGGGCCGGGCGGTGCAGGCGGCGGTGGTGGATGTGCATGCCGAGGCGAGCAGCGAGAAACAGGCGATGGGCCATAGTTTTGACGGGCTGGCATCGCTGATTGTGGGCACCCATACCCATGCGCCCACGGCTGACCATCAGATTCTGGCCGGCGGCACCGCCTATATGACGGATGCGGGGATGTGCGGCGATTACGACAGCATTATCGGCATGCAGAAGGGTGCGGCGGCGCTGCGGTTTTGGAAGAAAGTGCCGGGCGAAAAACTCGCCCCCGCCGAGGGCGAGGCCACGCTGTGCGGGGTATTCGTTGAAACCGATGACGCGACGGGCCTGGCCAAGCAGGTGGGCGCGTTGCGGGTGGGTGGGCGCCTGTCGCAGCTGATGCCGGGGTTTTGAGGCGGCATTACAGCATTTTCAAGCCTTGCGGCTTCGCAAGGCGACTCGGGAAATGCGTAACGGCAGAAGCTAGAGCGGATTCACCGGCTTCGCTTTCGGTGAAACCGCTCTAAGCCGCCCCAGGCCTTTGATCAGACGTCATAACCAGGGTTGCGCCGGTCCAATTGCCGCAGCATGGCCGGCCATTCCATCAACCCATAGGGCCTACGGGTGCCCGGCTGATAATTCATATAGGTCTCATCCAGCACCGCCTGCGGTACCTTGGCGAAGGGGGTGTTGCAGGCCATGGCCGCCAGCTGCGCCATGCAGCTTTTTTCCAGCCGGTGCAGCGTGTTGAACGCCTCGCCGATGGTATTGCCGGTGGTCAGCAGCCCGTGATTGCGCAGGATCATGGCGTTGTTGGCGCCCAAATCGCGCACCAGACGGTCTTGCTCAGACTCGTTCAGCACCACGCCATTGTAGTCATGGTAGGAAATATGGGTGAAGCGCATCGCCGTCTGGGTCAGCGGCATCAGGCCGCATTCCAGCGAGGAGATGGCCATGCCCGGCCAGGTATGGGTGTGGATGACGCAATTGGCGTCATGGCGATGCTTATGCACGGCGGCATGGATGACGAAGCCGGCGCGGTTGATGCCGAAATCGAAATCGCCATAGCTGGTCTTGCCGACGACATTGCCCTCGATATCGATCTTGATGAGCGAGGAGGCGGTGATCTCGTCATACATCATGCCATAGGGGTTGATGAGGAAGTTGTTATCCTCCCCCGGCACCCGCATGGAGATGTGGTTGGCGCCGATATCATCCATGCCGTAGAGCGCGACGAGGCGGTAGCAGGCGGCGGTATCCACCCGCGCCTGCCATTCGGCGGGCGAGACTTTGTCGCGCATGGATTCGATGCGCAGCGTCTGTTTGGGCTGGTCGAGCATGTTTCAATTCCCTCTATTGGCAAAAGCTTGGTGCGGCCTGGCGCCGCGGTTCAATCCACAAAGATCCAACGGTAACCATCGGCGGTGTGTTTCAGCCGCCCCGCGGTGGGGCTGGGGAAATGCACCGGCAGCAGCATGGCGGGGGTATTGGCGGTGGTTTCGAAGATTTTCAGCCGCGATTGGGTGGCGGCCTCGGGGTCGGCGCAGAAGATGGTGGACCAGCTGGGTTGGTTCACCTGCAGCTGATGGTGCATCAGATCGCCGGTGATGACCGCGCGCTCGCCCTTGGAAGAAATATTCACGCAGCAATGGCAGGGTGAATGGCCGGGGGTGGGGATGATGGTGATGCAGTCATCGGGGCTGAAATCATCATCGACCAGCACGGCCTGGCCGGCCTCCATGATCGGCAGGCAATTCATCAGGAAGACATCGGGCTTGTGGTTGCCCACCGGGCCCTGCTTGGCCGCTGCCTCCCAGAAGGCATATTCGGTCTTGTGGAAGATGTATTTGGCGCGCGGGAAGGTGGGCACCCAGCGCCCGTCGCGCAGCACGGTGTTCCAGCCGCAATGGTCGATATGCAGATGGGTGCAGAAAACGTAATCGACATCATCGACCGTCAGCCCCTCCGCCGCCAGCCCATCCAGCCAGGGCTGCTTTGGGAAATCCATCGGCGCCGGATAGCCCTTATCCTCGCCAGTGCAGGTATCCACCAGGATGACATGGTGCGGCGTGCGGATGACGAAGCTTTGGTAGGTGATGACCATCTTATTGGTCGCTGCCTCATAGGTGCGCGGGTCCATCTCGCGCAGCAGGGCATGGGCGGCGCCGGGGGGGGCGGAGGGGAACATGGTTTCCGCCACGCGCCAGGGCCCGTCGCGCTCGATGATGCTGGAAATGGTGACGTCACCGACTTTAAGGCGATTCATGGCTGTTCCTCCGCGTGGAGGCCCAGCCTAATCCTGACACCGAGACGCGCAAGGTGGTGCGGGCGGCGGGACTCGAACCCGCACGGCCCCAGGGGCCGGGAGATTTTAAGTCTCATCCGTCTACCATTCCGGCACGCCCGCACATCGCCCTTATGGCCTGCCTGGGCTCAGGCGAGAAGCCGCAAAGCTTTTGCCGCGCGATAGACGGGGCCGACGAGGAAATTGCACAGCACCGTCCGTGTCAGGTGAAAGCCCAGCACCAGCGGCACGGCAAGGTCGAGCGCTTTGGCGGTGAGTGCCATTTCCGGCATGCCGCCCGGCGCCATGCCCAGCACCACGGCGGCCTGCGGCAGGCCGGTTGCCCATCCGAGCGCCAGGCCCAAAATCGAGCAGAGCAGCGATAGCGCCAGCGAGGAGAGCACCGAGGCCCAGGCCAGCCGGTGCGAGCGCAGCAGGAAATCGCGCGTCAGCCGCTGCCCCAGCGCGGTGCCCATGCCGATCTGCGCCATATTGACCATGATGTTGGGCACGCCCGAGGGCAGGTTTTCGGTGGCGGCCAGCGCGATGGTGAGGCCAAAGGGCCCCAACATCCATGGATTGGCCACCCCGGTGCGGCGCATCAGCAGTGCCGCCGCCAGCGCGCCCAGCATCATCACCCCCAGCCAGAGCGGCTGCACCGGCAGCCTGGCGGTGGAAAACGCCGCGTCATCGGCGTGATGGGCGAAAAACCCCAGAACCAGCGGAAAGGTGAGCACGACGACGAGCACGCGAATCGTCTGGGCGAGGGTGACTGGCGCCATGGCCACACCCTCGCGCTGGGCGAGCACCGCCATCACCACCACGCCGCCGGGGACGGAGGCGAAATAGCCGGTGCGGCTGTCCATCCCGGTCATCCGGGTGAAGAAGGGCACGACGGCCAGGCCGGCGAGGATGGAGAGCAAGGCCGCGAGCACCAGCACCGGCATGGCGCCCGCCACCGCCTCCATCACCGGGCCGGAAAAGGTTTGCCCCAGCCCCAGCCCGAGCATGATGAGCGCCACCGGCCGCACCACCCCATGCACGGCGACGGGGCGGAACCAGGCGAGGGCGGCGGTGGCGAAGAGGGCGCCGATCATCCAGGCCAGCGGCACATGGGCCAGGGTGAAGAGCGCCCCGCCGGCGGTGGCCGTGATGAGCGTGATGAGGTGGGTGGTGATCGTGGGCTGCACTGCGCTGCACCATCTGCCCCGATATGCCCGGCGTCAAACCCCGGGGAAGAAACATCTATACCTTGAGCCCATAGCGGGCCAGGCCGGCGCTGCCCCCGCCTGGGGCCGTGCTGAGGCTGAGATTGGTCAGGTAGCGCTCAGCCATTTTCTGCACCTCCCGGGGGTTTTGCAGCTTGGCGACATCGAAGCGGTTATCGAGGGCGCGCACCTGCGCCTCCACCGATTGCACGGCAATTTCCTGTGGAATGCCCAGCGCCCGGGTGACGACCCGGCGCAGAATCGGGTTGCCCAGCACTTCAAGGTTGCTGGTGGCCCCGGCGGCCTTTTGCTGGAAGAGCAGCGCATCACCCACGCCGGGGGTCTTTGCCTCCAATTCCTCTCGCCGCCGGGCGGCCTTGAGGCCTTCCATCAGGTTGGCCTGCAGCTTTGGGTCACGCAGGCCCTCAATACCGTTTTTGGCGAGGTTCAGGGTTTGCGCCATGGCCAGCCAGCGCTTATCGCTCAGCCGATGGGGCAGGCTTGCGGTATTGGCCGGGTCAGCCAGCAGGACCTGCCGGGCGAGGCCCGCCTGCTCCGCAGCCTCTGGCAGGCCGAGTGCTGTGCCCAGCACGGCCAGCACCCGGGGGTCGCGCAGGGCGGCTTTGATATCCCCCGCCTTGTCCACTGCCAGCTTGAACTGGGCCATGGTGCGGGAAAGGTCAGGCTCCTTGGCGATGCGGGCAAGATCGCGCGCCTCCTGCGCAGCCTTGCTCGCCTGGCGGAAGGCCAGGACAGGATTGGCGCCGAAGCTGCCGACGCTGCCCGACATGGCTCAGGCTGACAGGCCGGGCTGCTCGCGCCGGGGCGCGGGCAGGGGGGCGATGCCGAGCACCTCCTCCTCATGGCGCATCACCCTGCGGGCCAGCTTCAGCGCCGTATAGCCATCATCGGTATTGGCGGCGGCCAGGGCCTGGGCCAGCAGGTCACGCGCGAGGGCGGAGGTGGTGGCCTCCTGGAATTCGCTGATCAGGCCGCGCGCCGCCGTAAGCCCGGCGATGCGTTCCTCATCGGCGCCGATATAGGCGGTTTGCAGCGCGAAATAGATGCGCCGGGCCGGGGTATTCGCGCCATCGGGTGCCATGATCTGCTTGCCGAAGAGGAAACGCGCCCGCGCGGCGAGTTCAATACGGGTGCGGTTGCGAAAGCGGATCGGCGCACCATTGACGACCATCAAATCGCCTTGGCGGAGTTCGAGGACCAGTGTGGACAAGGTTTTTGCCTCCATTGTGACAGCCCAACCCCCCAAGTGCCGTTCTGGCGCAATGATGGGCGTTTTTACCAGCCGGCTGCGGGATGAGATCACGCCCGCAACCGCCTTCGTGCATCATCACCGCGCGGTGTTAACGGCCGATGAAGCCGGCCCCGATTCCCGCGGCAAACCCATCGCCTCAGCGCAGAAATTTGCTCAGCGTCAGTTCGCCCAGGCTCGATGTGACGCGGTAGCTCGCCTCCAGCGCCGTACGCGTGCCCTGCAGCTGGGTCAGGGTCGTGGCCATGTCCACATCGGTGATGGCGGTGATCTGCCTTTGCAAAATGTCGCTGATGTCCTGGTGACGGGTTTTGGTGCTCTCGAGGTGTCGCGCCACATTGCCCAGCGCGCCCATCTCCTCCGACAGCGCGCTCTCGGCCGAGGCGAAGCCTTCTCGGAGCCTGGTCGCCAAATCGCCGAAGCCCTGGCCGAATTGCGCCTGGGCGGGGCCCAGCGCTGCCACGCTGAACAACCCGCGCAGCAGGTCGCGCGCCCAACTGCCGGTGGTCTCGCCCATGCTCTGCGCCACGGCGTTGCGATTGGCGGGCACGCCATAGGCCACCAGTTGGTGATCCGCCGCCGGCACGCTGCGCCGCGCCTCATTGGCGCCACCGGCGGGGTCTTCCAGAAAGGCGGAGAAGGGCGAGTTGCCGGCCGTTGTATTCTGCGCGGCTGTCAATGTTGCCGCGGCCACAGCGCTTGCATTGCTGTTGTTCAACCCGCCGATGGCGGTGGCGATGCTGGTGGCCATGCCGCTGCTCATCAGGGCCTGCGGGTTGGGCACGGGCGGGTGCGTGAGGTCGCTGCCGCCGAACAGATATTCGCCCGAGACCTGGGTGTTCAGCAGATTGCCCACCTCCACCGCGGCCACCCGCGCCCGTTCCTGAAAGACGGCCAGCGCGGCCGGATCCTTCGCATCGAGGCGCATCGCCACCTCGCTGCGGAAGGCGCTGGCGATGTCCTTCAGCCGCTGCAGGCTGGCCTGGGTGACGGTGATGCTGGTGGTGCCCTGGTCGATGGCGCGGCCATAGACCTCGCGGCGGGCCATGTCATTGGTCAGATTGACCAGCTGCGGCGCCTCGTGCGGCAGGTCACCCAGCCGGTCCGTCTTGCGGCCGGAGGAGGCCTGGCGGCTCAATATGTCCATCCTTGCGCGCAGCAGCGCGGCATCGGCATTCAGGCGAGAGAGCGCATCCATCAGCTTATCTCCATCAACGCACCGCGCCCATCAGCGCATCCCACATCGCCTGGGCGGTGCTCATTACCCTAGCATTGGCGGCATAGGCATTTTGCAACTGCACCATGGCCGCCATTTCGGCGTCTGAATCCACGCCGGATTGCTTGCTGATCCTGGCGGCGATGCCCTGTTGCATCGAGGTGGCGTTGTCCTTCGCGGTCGTCGCCTCGGCCCGGGCTTGGGTGTGCACGCGCACCAATTGGGTGGCGTAATCCTCCAGGTTGCGCGCATTGGCGATGGCCGAGGTCAGGCTGCCATCTGGCCCCAGCCCGGCACTGGGAAAGCCCGGCCAGGGATTGCCATCGGCGGCCGTGCTGCCCAGCGAATGGTCCAGCACCCGGTCCAGCAGGGTGACGAAGCCGGCCGGACCACCCGCAGGATTGGGCGCAAAAGCGCTGGGGCCGCCCGTCACAGCCACCACCGCATGCGTGCCGTTGCGCAATGCTGCTGGGTTGTTCTCCACCGCGCTGTTCACCCGGATGGCCTGGGCGAAACCGGCATATCCGCCGCCGACATAGCCGAGCGTGCGGTCGGGTATATTGCCCGAGGCATCGGTGAATAGCCGCAGCCCCTGCGCATCCAGGCGCCCCGCCAGTTCGACTGCCGAGACGTCGATCTCGGCCTGCATGCGGGGCAGCACCTGGTCGCGCAGGGCGACATATTCGCCGAGCCTTCCGCCCAATATCCTGCGGGTGACATCGAGCGGGCCTATCCGCACCCCGGGCAGGCTGCCACCCGTGCCATAATAGCTGCTCGGGCCCGCGACCGCGGCATCGGTGGCGAGGATGTCCTCGCCCGCCGAGGGCAGCGGCAGCGTCAGGCCATTGCGCCCCATCAGCACCAGGCCGCCATCGGGCTGGCGCAGTGGCCGCACCGGCAGCGTTTCAGACAAGGTGCTGATCGCAAGGTCGCGCTTATCCTCCAGATCGGCCGTGGTGCGGCCCGCGCCGCGATTGGCGCTGATGAGGCGGGTGAGTTCAGCAATCTGGCGCAGCGCGTCATTGGCGCGGCCCACCTCGGTGACGATGCCATCCTGCGCCTGCTGCCGGGCGGTTTGGATGGCCTGCCCGGCATCCTGCATGCGGTTGGCCACGCTCTGCGCCGCGTTGAGTGCCGCGCGGGCCAGTTCTGGGTCGGCTGGGTTGGCGCGCAGGGTGGTGAAGGCTTCCCGCAGGCTGCCCAGGGCATTGCCCAGCGATGTCGCATCCTCCGGCCGGCCCTGCACCGCCTCAATGCCGGCCAGCAGGGTCTCGCGCGCCGAGGCGGCTGCGGCGGCGGCACCGCGGCCATCGCGCTCGGCCAGCAGCGCCAAATCCACGTCACGTCGCGCCTCGGCGCTGCGCACGCCGAGCGGCTGGCCGGCATAATCGGCCGATACGTTCGAAACCGTTTTGCGCGTGTAGCCCTCGGTGCCTGCATTGGCGATGTTCTGCGAGGCCTGGGCGAGCGCGCGCTGGGTTGCGGCCAGGCCCGATCGGGCGATGCTGAAGGCGGCGTCGAGGCTCATGATGTTGGGTTATCCTGGCAGTGGCGTTATCGTGGCCAAGCGCTTCAGCGCTTCATGTTGATCGTGTCCTGCAGCAACTCGTCGGTCGTGGTCACCACCTTGGTGTTGGCGGTATAGGCGCGCTGGGCGACGATCAGCTTGGTGAATTCGCTGGCGATATCGACATTGCTGCGCTCGACCGAACCCGCCACCAACTGCCCCGCGCCATCGGTCGCCACATCGGTTACCCGCGCCTCGCCACTCTCAACGGTGCGCATGAAGGCCTGCCCGTCGAGCCGTTGCAGCGCATTGGGATCGGAGAAGGTGACGAGCGGGATGCGGCCCACCACACGGGATTGGCCATTGTCGTAATTGACCGTGATATTGCCATTATCGGCGATCTGCAGCGCCGAATAGGAGCCTGGCGGCACGCCGTTTTGCGCGATATTGCGCACCGAGAATTCCCGCGCGGCGAATTGCGTCAGGCCGCCCGCCGATCCGATCTTGCCCAGATTGAGCACGATATCCTGTCGGCCTTCACCCAGATCGCTGGAGAAGGCCAGCGTCGCCCCATCGCCGAGCGCTGTGGTTCCCGCGGTGAGGTTGGTGGCTGCGGTGAAGCCGCCGAGCGTGCCCGCATCCACCGGCGGTGTGGCCGTGGCACCGAAATGCAACCGCACCCTGCGGGTGGTGGGCACCGCCTCATCGGGCAGCGTTATGTCCAGGTCCCATTGGCTCGTCCCTGCCGGCGGCGGGCCGGGGGTGGTGACCGGCTTGAAGGTGAGGTTCGCGACATGCGAGGAGCCCAGCGCGTCATACAGCGGCAATTGGGTATTCACCGGTGTCACCCCATCGGCAGGCAGATTGGCCGCCAGTTCAATCAGCGTGGTTTCCACCGGGTTGAACAATTGCCCGCTGATCTGCAACGGGGCCAATGCGGTGCGATCTGGCTCGCCGATGCCGCCCAGCGGCCAGCCCTGCAGATAGTAGCCAGAGCTGTTGACCAGATAGCCTTTCGTGTTCACCTGGAAATCGCCGGCGCGGGTGACGAATTGCCGCTCATCGAAGACCGCCACCCCATTCTTTTCACCTTGCGATGCCGCGACGGAAAAGAAACCCTGGCCACTGATGGCGAGGGAGCTCGGCCTATCCGACTGTTCGACCGTGCCCTGCACCGAATTGGTATAATCGGGCCGGGCCCGCACTGTGTCTGATGAATTGGAGCTGCGCGAGGATTGCGTCACCAGGTTGATGAAGCTGGTGTCCACCCGCTTATAGCCCACGGTCTGGCTATTCGCGAGGTTGTTGGAGACATTGGTCAGCGCGCGTGATTGGGCGTTCAGGCCGCTGATAGCCGTGGTCATGGCACCGAAAAGAGACATGGCGTGTCCTGTCACCGGGTTGGAAGGCCGCCGCGGCGGCAACCCGGCGCGGCGGCAGCGCCTTTGGGGGGCGGCCGTGCCCCGCCACGCAGCTTTCATGCCAGGGCGGGA
>NZ_JBBARU010000006.1:0-97066 GCF_040399605.1 Rhodovarius sp.
GAGCACCCCAGCAGGGTCGACATGTATGTCGACGAGTTTCCTGCACCTTCGTTAGATTCTGATTTTGATAAATTTCAAAGCTCCAGGAAAACGGCTCCAGATCATCAGCCCCAGCCATCGCTCATCGGTGCGGCGCGCCTGCGTTCCACCGGCAAGGATGTGCCCAGCATGGCGCAGGCCACCGCTTCGGCCACGCGAATGCCATCCACCCCGGCCGAGAGAATGCCCCCGGCGTAGCCCGCCCCTTCGCCGGCCGGGTAGAGCCCCGGCGTATTGGGGCTTTCGCAACCATCGCTGCGGCCAATGCGCAGCGGCGAGGAGGTGCGGGTTTCCACCCCGGTCATCACCGCATCGCCCATGGCAAAGCCGCGGATCTGCCGGCCAAAGGCGGGCAGCGCCTCGCGGATCGCGGCGACGGCGAAATCGGGCAGGCAGCGCGCCAGATCGGTGGGTGTCACACCCGGCTTGTAGCTGGGCACCACCGCGCCGAGCGAGACCGAGGCGCGGGCGGCCAGAAAATCCTCCACCCGCTGCGCCGGCGCGGCATAATTGCCGCCGCCGGCGATAAAAGCCTGCTCCTCCCAATGCCGCTGGAAGGCGATGCCACCGAGCGGCCCGGCCTGCGGGAAATCCGCCGGCGAAATGCCCACCACGATGCCGGCATTGGCGTTGAACTCGGCCCGCGAATATTGGCTCATGCCATTGGTGACCAGCCGCCCCGGCTCGCTGGCCGCCGCCACCACCCGCCCGCCCGGGCACATACAGAAACTATAGACCGATCGCCCATTGGCGGCGTGATGCACCAGCTTGTAATCCGCCGCCCCCAGGATGGGGTTGCCGGCGGCATGGCCATAGCGGGCGGCATCGATGATGGCCTGCGGATGCTCGATGCGAACGCCGATGGAGAGCGGCTTGGCCTCCATGGCCACGCCAGCCGCATGCAGCATGGCAAAGCTGTCGCGGGCGGAATGGCCGAGTGCCAGCACCACATGCCGGGTGGGCAGCGTGGTGCCATCGGACAGACGCAGGCCCAGCACCTGGCGATCCACCCCCAGCAGCACCTCCTCCATCTTGGTGCCAAAGCGATATTCGCCGCCCAGGGCCTCGATCTCGGCCCGCATCCGCTCGACCATGGAGACCAGCCGGAAGGTGCCGATATGCGGCTTGGCCACCCAGAGGATTTCCTCCGGCGCGCCGGCCTTGACGAATTCCGTCAGCACCTTGCGGCCATGCAGCAGCGGGTCGCGGATTTGCGAATAGAGCTTGCCGTCGGAGAAGGTGCCGGCACCGCCCTCGCCATATTGCACATTGGATTCGGGGTTGAGGATGTTGCGCCGCCACAGGGCCCAGGTGTCCTTGGTGCGCTGCCGCACTTTTTGGCCGCGCTCGAGGATGATCGGCCGAAAGCCCATCTGCGCCAGCAGCAGGGCGGCGAAAATGCCGCAAGGCCCGGTGCCCACCACCACCGGGCGCTCGGCGAGGTGTTCTGGCGCGTCGGCGACGAAGCGGTAGCGCATCTCCGGAGCAGAGACCGTTTTGGGATGCCCAGGCGGGTCCTCGGCGGGCGTGACATCGATGGAATAGACCAGCTTGATCTCGCTGCGCTTGCGCGCATCCACCCCGCGGCGGACGATCTGCCAATGCCGCGGCACCGCACCCAGCCGTGCCGCGATGGCAGCGGGCAGGGCGGCGGCGTCATGGTCGAGAGCCAGGGTGATGTCGTGCAGTCGCAACATGGCGCTCAGGTGGCACCGCGGCGGGCAAAGCTCAAGCCGCGGGCAGCAATGCCACGCCAAAACCCGCCAGCCGCGCATCGGCGGTGACGAATTGCGCCCCCTCCGCCGCCGCCTGTGCCAGCAGCAAATGGTCGAAGGGGTCACGATGTTCCCCCGGCAGCGGCAGCTTCATCAGCCGCGCCACATGGAGCGGCGAAAGCGCCACAATGCGAAACCCGGCCCGCACGCAGCCGGTTGTGAGGGCGGGTATGTCCACCGCCAGCTTGCCCACCCGCACCTTGATCGCCGCCTCCCATAGCGACACGGTGCTCACCAGCACCTCATGATCGGGCGCGGCGATTGCCTCGCGCGCTGCCGCCCCCAGCCGGGGGTGCCCGGCGGCGAACCAGAGCAGCACATGGGTATCGAGCAGCAGCCTCAAACCGGCGGATCAAGCTCTGCGATGATGGAGGCGGCGATATCCGTCTCCATGCCATCATCCTCATCGAGAAAGGCGATCTGCCCCTCCATGAAGCCAAAGCGCCGGGCCTCGGCCGCCACATAGGGCACGAGGCGGGCGACCGGCCGGCCGCGCGATGTGACGACCAGGGACGCGCCGGCGGCGACGCGCGCGAGGTGCTCGGCGAGGTTGTCGCGCAGCTCCCGGACATTGAGGTCGTCGATCAGCGCTTCCATGGCCGGCCTCCTTTAACAGTAGGCGTACACAAAACGCGACACGCGCGCAAGTTCAATCCGTCGCCATCACCCGCACATAGCCACCCGGCGCATCCTCCAGGGCCGGCAATTTGCCCTCGCCCGGCACCCGCGCCGGCACCATGGCCTTGTCCTGGCCGGTGACCCAGCGCTGCCAATCCGGCCACCAACTGCCGGAGAGTTCGGTGGCGCCGGCAAACCATTCATCCGGGCTGGCGGGCAATTCCTCATTCACCCAATGGCTGTATTTGCCGCCCTCGGGGGGGTTCACCACGCCGGCAATATGCCCCGAGGCCGCCAGCACGAAGCGCACCGGCCCGGCATAAAGCTGGGTGCCGCGATAGGTGCTCTTCCAGGGCGCGATATGGTCCTCGCGGGTGGAGACCAGATAGCTTGGCACCTTGATTTTACGCAGGTCGATGGCGGTGCCCAGCAGGGTGATGCCGCCTGGCTTGCACAGATCATTCGCCTGATACATCCGGCGCAGATAGAAGCTGTGCATCTTCGCCGGCATGCGGGTGCTGTCATCATTCCAGTACAGCAGGTCGAAGGGGAAGGGCTCCTGCCCCAGCAGATAGTTGTTCACCGCGAAGGACCAGATGAGGTCATTGGCGCGCAGCATATTGAAGGTGGTGGCCATCTCCCGGCCATCGAGGAAGCCGCGCTTGCCCATGCGCTCCTCCAGCCCCTGCAACTGCTCCTCATCGATGAAGACGCCCAATTCGCCGGCTTCCTCAAAATCGGTCATGGTCACGAAATAGGTCGCGGTCTTGATCCGCGTGTCCTTTTTCACCGCCATATAGGCCAAGGTCGTGGCCAGCAGCGTGCCACCCAGGCAATAGCCGATGGCATTGACCGCCCGCTCGCCTGTCGCCGCCTCAATGGCGTCGAGTGCTGCGAGCACGCCCTCCTTCATGTAATCGTCGAAACCCTTTTCCGACAAATGCTCATCGGGGTTGACCCAGCTTGCGACAAACACGGTGTGGCCCTGTTCGACCGCCCAGCGGATCAGCGAATTTTTCGGCCGCAGGTCGAGGATGTAGAATTTATTGATCCAGGGCGGGAAGATCACCAGGGGCCGCTTATAGACCGTCTCGGTCGTCGGCGCGTATTGGATCAGCTGCATCAGGTCGTTTTGGAACACCACCTTGCCGGGGGTGACGGCGATGTTTTCGCCCACCTTGAACTTGCTGTCATCGGTCATCCGGATGCGCAGCTTGCCCTTGCCCCGCTCCAGGTCGGAGAGCAGGTTGGTCAGCCCCTTGAGCAGATTGGCGCCGCCGGTCTCGGCGGTGCGGCGCAGCACCTCGGGGTTGGTCATGACGAAATTCGCCGGGCTCATCGCATCGACGAATTGGCGGGTGTAGAAATCCACCTTCTGCGCCGTCTTGGCGTCCAGCCCCTCAGTGCCCTGCACCACGGAGGTGAAATAGCGGCTGCTCAGCAAATAACTTTGCCGAATGAAATCAAATACTTCATTCTCGCGCCAGGCATCATCCTTAAAGCGGCGGTCGCCGCGCGGCTCCTCGATCACCGCGGGGGCATCGCCGCCCATCATCCGCCGCGCGGTGTTCGACCACAGGGTGAGGTAATCCTGCCAGAAGCCGATCTGTGCCTGCACGAGCTGGGCTGGATTGGCCATCATCCGCGCCGTCATCTCCATGAAGGCATGGCCGATATTCAGCGGATCGGGCTTGGAGGAATCCTCGGCCTGGCGGCGGAGGAAGTCGCCCACGATGCGCTGGCCTCGCTCGGCCACCTCGGCCATGGTACGGGTCATCAGCGCCGGTTCCGGCAGGCCGAAATGGGGTGTCTCGTTGTTGTTCTTATCGGCCATTATGCGTCCAAGAGATGTTGTGCCCCCGCCCTCTTCCAAGCGGCGCCACATCCGGGCAAACCGGGGGCGGAGTTGGTAAGGCGCATGGCGGTGAAGCTGTTGCAGGGTAGAAAGCACAGATGGGGCGCGCAAGCACGCGGCATTTTGATGGCGCTGCTGGCGGCATCGCCTTTGCTGGGCTGCGCCGTGCCGCCTGAATTGCGGCCGCGCACCCTGTTTCGGGAAATCTCCGGGGCGAATTTCCAATCCCGCATCCCCCCGCCGGGGCTCGACCAGCCGAGCGGCAATCTCGGCCAGGTGCCGCCCCGGCCGAGCCGGCCGGACCCCGCCACCCGCATGAGCCTGGACAATGCCCTCGCACAGGACCGCGCCCTCTCGCGCGAGCCGCTGGCCATGCGCGCCGGCCCGGCCGTCTTCACCGCCGCCGCCCCGGGCACGCCCGCCATTCCGGCCGCCCCGCCCGCCCGGCCCAATCTGGCGGCCGCCTCTGCCATCCCCTGGTCGGGGCCCGCGCTGATCGCCCCCGGCGCTGTGGCGCCCGAGCCGGGCGAGGTGCCCGCCCTGCCCACGCCCGACCTTCTGGGCCCGGCTGACAGCACCCCGCCGCCGCCACCCAGACTATAAACTGAGCGCCCTCGCCCGTGTGGCACCCGCCGGCTGGCTGGGCTACAAGAGGGGTTTGAACCCCTAGCACGCGAATATTTCATGCCAGAAGAATTCCACCGCATCCGCCGTCTGCCGCCCTATGTCTTTGCCGAGGTGAACTCGGCCAAGGCCCGCGCCCGCGCCGCGGCCGAGGATATTGTGGACCTTGGCATGGGCAATCCAGATAGCCCGACGCCGCCGCATATCGTCGCCAAGATGATCGAGGCGGTGGCCGACCCGCGCACCCATCGCTATTCCATGTCCAAGGGCATTCCGGGGCTGCGTAAGGCGCTGGCCGGTTATTATGATCGCCGCTTCGGCGTGAAGCTCAACCCGGAGACCGAGGTGGTGGCCACGCTGGGCTCCAAGGAAGGGCTGGCCAATCTGGCCCAGGCTATTTCCAGCCCCGGCGACACCATCCTGGTGCCCAACCCTTCTTACCCGATCCATCAATTCGGCTTCATCATTGCCGGCGCCTCGGCCCGCTTCATCCCCTATACGCCTGATGATGAAATGCTGGCCGCGATTGACCGCGCGGTGCGCCATTCCGTGCCCAAGCCCACCGCGCTGATCGTGAATTTTCCGTCCAACCCGACAGCGCTGCTGGCCAGCCGGGAATTCTACAAGGACCTGGTCGCCCTCGCCCTGAAGCATGAACTCTTCATCCTCAGCGACCTTGCCTATGCCGAGCTGTATTTTTCCGAGACGCCGCCGCCCTCAGTGCTGGAAATTCCCGGCGCGATGGATTGCACGGTGGAATTCACCAGCCTCTCGAAAACCTACAATATGCCAGGCTGGCGCATGGGCTTCGCGGCGGGCAATCCGCGGCTGATCTCGGCGCTGGCCCGGGTGAAATCCTATCTCGATTACGGCGCCTTCGCCCCCATCCAGATCGCCGCCGCCGCTGCCCTGAACGGGCCGCAGGACTGCGTGGCCGAGATGCGGGTGCTCTATAAGGACCGCCGCGATGTGCTGGTCAAAGGCCTGCATGCGGCTGGCTGGGACGTGCCCTCACCCGAGGGCTCGATGTTCCTCTGGGCGCCGATTCCGGAAAAATTCCGCCATCTCGGCTCGGTTGGCTTCTCCAAGCTGCTGCTGGAAAAGGCCAAGGTCGCCGTCGCCCCGGGCATTGGCTTTGGTGAGCATGGCGATGGCCATGTCCGCATCGCCCTCGTCGAGAATAATCACCGCATCCGCCAGGCCCTGCGCGGCATTCGTGGCTTTCTGGCCGGCGACAACGCCGCCCCCATCGAGGAATTGTCTGAAGTATGAGCAAGCCTCTCGCCATTGGCATCGCCGGCCTGGGCACTGTGGGGGCGGGTGTGGCCAATCTGCTGCGCAGCAATGCGGGCCTCATTGCCTCCCGCGCCGGCCGGCCCATCGTGGTCACCGCCGTCTCCTCGCGTGACCGCAACAAGGATCGCGGCGTGCCGCTGGCCGGGCTGCGCTGGTATGAGGATGCGGTGGCGCTCGCCGCCGATCCGGGTGTGAATGTGGTGGTCGAGGCCATTGGCGGCAGCGAAGGCCCCGCCCGCGCCCTGGTTGAGGCCGCACTCGCCGCGGGCAAGCCGGTGGTCACCGCCAATAAGGCGCTGCTGGCCATTCATGGCCGCGCATTGGCGGCGCTCGCCGAACAGAAGGGCGTAACCCTCGCCTTCGAGGCGGCGGTGGCTGGCGGCATCCCGGCGATCAAGGCGCTGCGCGAGGGGTTTTCCGGCAATCAGATTCGCCGCGTTGCCGGCATTCTCAACGGCACCTGCAATTACATCCTCACCGAGATGCGCATCCGCGGCCTGCAATTCGCCGAAGTGCTGCGCGAGGCGCAAAAGCTTGGCTATGCCGAGGCCGACCCCGCCTTCGACATTGATGGCATTGATGCCGCCCATAAACTCGCCATCCTGGCGGCCCTGGCCTTCAACCGCCCCGTCGCCTTTGATGAGGTGCATGTCGAGGGCATTCGCGAAATCTCCGCCGTTGATATCGCCATGGCCGAGGCGCTGGGTTTCCGCATCAAGCTGCTGGGCATCGCCGAGCATGGCGAGGGCGGCGTCTCCGCCCGGGTGCATCCCTGCATGGTGCCGCTCAGCGCGCCCATCGCCCGGGTGGATGGCGTGTTCAATGCCGTCGTCGCCGAGGGTGATGCGGTCGGCCGGGTGATGCTGGAGGGCCGCGGCGCCGGCGGTGGCCCGACCGCGAGCGCCGTGGTGGCGGATCTGATCGACATTGCCCGCGACCGCCACAGCCCGGTCTGGGGTGCCGAGCAATCCGCGCTCAGCCACGCCCCTGCTTTGCCGATGCAGCGCCATCGCGGCGCCTATTACCTGCGGCTGATGGTGCTCGACCGGCCGGGCGTCATCGCTGATGTGACCGCCGTGCTGCGCGATGCGGCGATCTCGCTCGAATCCATGCTGCAGCGCGGCCGCGCGCCGGGCGAGGCGGTGCCGGTGGTGCTCACCACCCATGAATGCGAGGAGGCGGCCATGCAGGCCGCGATGAGCCGCCTCGCAGCGCTGGATTGCGTGCTGGAAAAACCGGCACTGATCCGAATCGAGGCGCTGTGACCCCCTGCCCTCACCAATCTCACCCCGCCATAACGCCGGAGCTTGCCGCATGACGCCCACCGATGGTCAGGTGACCGACCGCAACCTCGCCCTCGAATTGGTGCGCGTGACCGAGGCTGCCGCCCTCGCCGCCTCCAATTGGGTGGGCAAGGGCGATAAAAACGCCGCCGATGGCGCGGCGGTGGAAGCCATGCGCCACGCCTTCGACACGGTGGCGATCGACGGCACCGTGGTGATCGGCGAGGGGGAGATGGATGAGGCGCCGATGCTCTATATCGGCGAGAAGGTAGGCCTTTACGCCAAATCGGGCGGCGGCCCGCTGGCCGATATCGCGGTGGACCCGCTGGAGGGCACCAGCCTCACCGCCAAGGGCGGGCCCAATGCCATGGCGACCATCGCGCTGGCCGAAAAGGGCGGCTTTCTGCACGCGCCGGATATTTACATGGACAAGCTGGCGGTTGGCCCCGGCCTGCCCAATGATGTGGTGAGCCTCGACGCCACCATGGAGCAGAACCTCAAATCCCTCGCCCGCGCCAAGAAATGCGATGTGGGTGACCTCACCGTCTGCATGCTCGACCGTGACCGCCACAAGGAATTGCTGAAAGCCTGCCGCGCTGCGGGTGCGCGCGTCATGCTCATTCCCGATGGCGATGTCTCCGGCGTTGTGGCCGTCAGCCAGCCCGAGGCTGGGGTGGATATGTATGTCGGCTGGGGTGGCGCGCCCGAGGGCGTGCTGGCCGCGGCGGCGCTGCGCTGCATCGGCGGGCAAATGTATGGCCGGCTGATCTATGAGGATGACAGCCAGATCGAGCGGGCGAAATCCATGGGCATCACCGAGCCCAACCGGATCTTCCGGCTGGAGGAAATGGCGAAGGGCAATGTCATGTTCGCCGCCACCGGCGTGACCACGGGGCCGATGCTCAAGGGCGTGCGGCGCTTTGGCGGCGGCGCCTTCACCCATTCCATCGTCATGCGCAGCAAATCCGGCACGGTGCGCTATGTTGAGGGCCATCACAATTTCAACGTGAAGCCGGTCTCCTTCATTGCCTGAAGCCGGGCTGGGCGTGGCACCAAGCGCCGTGGCACTGGGTGTGGCGCAAAGCGCCGTGGCACTGGGTGTGACGCAAAGCGCCGTGGCACTGGGTGTGGCGCAAAGCGCCACGGGGCGCGCCTGGTCCTGGCGCGCCGCCGATGAGCGCGCCGGGCTGATGCTCGCCCAGCGCCTCGATATCCCAGAATTGGTCGGCCGCTTGCTCGCCGCGCGTGGCATTGGCCCCGATACGGCGGGCGATTTCCTCGCCCCCAAGCTGCGCGCCCTGCTGCCCGACCCCGCCATCCTGCGCGATATGGATGAGGCCGCCGCGCGCATCGCCGAGGCGGTGCGCCGCGATGAGGCGGTGGCGGTCTTTGCCGATTATGATGTGGATGGCGCCTGTTCCGGCGCGCTGATGGTCCAGGGCCTGCGCGATCTGGGCTGCGGGCAGGTGAGCCATTACGTGCCCGACCGGCTGCGCGAGGGCTATGGCCCCAATGCCCCCGCCATTGCCTCGCTTTGCGATGCCGGGGCGCGGCTGATCATCTGCGTCGATTGCGGCATTGCCGCCCATGCGGCGCTGGCCGCAGCCCAAGGCCGTGCCGATGTGGTGGTGCTCGACCACCACAAGGCCGAGGGCGCGCCCCCTCCGGTGCTAGCCGCGGTCAATCCCAACCGGCTGGATTGCCATTCGGGCTTGGGCCATCTCTGCGCTGCCGGCGTGGCCTTTCTGGCGCTGGTGGCGACGCATCGGGTGCTGCGGCAATCGGGGTATTTCGCCAAGCGGCCCGCGCCTGACCTGCTCGATATGCTCGATATGGTGGCACTGGCCAGCGTGTGCGATGTGGTGCCGCTGCTGGGCGTCAACCGCGCGCTGGTCGCGCAAGGGTTGCGGGTGCTGGCCCGCGGCAACCGGCCGGGGCTGGCGGCGCTGATGGCAGTCGCCGCCGTCAAGGGCGAGCCCTCGGCCTATACGATGGGCTTTGCCCTCGGCCCTCGCATCAATGCCGGCGGGCGCATCGCCGAGCCTGACCTGGGCCTGCGCCTGCTGCTCGCCGCCGATTCGGTGGAGGCCACCCCCATGGCCGAGCGGCTGGATGCGGTGAACCGCCAGCGCCAGGAGGTGGAGGCCTCGGTGCTGCAGGATGCGCTGGACCAGGGTGCCGCCCAACTCGCCCGCGGCCATGGGGTGCTGCTGGTGCATGGCCAGGGTTGGCATCCTGGCGTGGTGGGCATTGTGGCCTCGCGGCTGAAGGAAAAATTCAATCGGCCCAGCCTGGTGGCGGGGGTGTCCGATGGGGTGGCCAAGGGCTCGGGCCGCAGCGTGACCGGGCTCGATCTGGGTGCCGCCGTGCTTTATGCCCGGGCGAAAGAGATGCTGCTGACCGGGGGCGGCCATGCCATGGCGGCGGGATTTTCCTGCGCGGCGGAGCGTCTCGAGGAATTCCATGCTGTGTTGAATGAGCGCCTGGCTGGCGCCGCCGCCCTGCCGCCGGGGGGTGAATTGCTGCTTGATGGCAGCCTCACCCTGCGCGGTGCGACGGTGGAGATGGCCGGGCAGATCGAGCGGCTTGCCCCCTTCGGCGCCGGCAATGAGGAGCCGCTCTTCGCCCTGCCGCGCGTGCGCGTGGTGAAGGCCGATAGGGTGGGCCGCGAGGGCAGCGTGGTGCGCGCCTTTCTCGAAGGCGAGGATGGCGGCCGGCTTAAGGCGGTGTGCTTCCGCGCCAAGGATGGCCCGCTGGCCGAGCTGCTGCTGGGCGCGCGCGGCGTGGGCTTGCATCTGGTGGGGCATTTGCGGGCAGAGCGGTGGCAAGACCAGGTCTCGGCCGGGTTTCAGATTATCGATGCGGCGCGGGTATGAGCATCTGATCACATATCCTTGGGCCTGCGGGGATTGACCGCCGCAGCCTCGCCGCGTATCCCCCCCTCACGAGTGGCCCGTTCGTCTATCGGTTAGGACACGGCTCTTTCACAGCTGAAAGGCGGGTTCGATTCCCGCACGGGTCACCAGCCACTTGTTTTTTCCAATAAAGCCGAGACGTTAGGTCGCTTTTTGTAAACTCTGACGTTTGGGGTTTACAGTTTTTTGTTCGCGTTTTGGGTGGTTTTGGCCATCGCGGTCACCGCCATCAGGCGCCGCTCCGCTTTGGGCGTGTCACCCTGCGCCTCGGCTGGTATCCGGTGGCCTGGCGTGGTCATCCTATCGTGAGCGGCGCGCGCGGCCTGGGGCCGTCGCGTCTGTTTGATTGTCGGATTTATTGTCCAAAAAAAGGCCGCGGCGCTACAGAATGTAGCGCGACAAATCGGCCGAGCCGGCCAGCGGCGCCACCTTCTCGGCCACCAGCGCCGCATCCACCCGCACCGTCTCACCCGGGCGGTCAGAGGCGGTGAAGCTGATCTCCTCCAGCAGGCGTTCGAGCACGGTGGAGAGGCGCCGCGCGCCGATATTCTCCACATTGGCATTGATATCGGCGGCGAGGTCGGCCACCGCATCCACCGCATCCTCGGCCATGTCCAGCGTCAGGCCTTCGGTGGACATCAGCGCGATATATTGCTTGACCAGGGAATGCTCCGGCTCGCGCAGAATGCGGCGGAAATCCTCGCGCGTGAGCGCCTTCAACTCGACGCGAATGGGCAGGCGGCCCTGCAATTCGGGCAGCAGGTCGGAGGGTTTGGAGAGGTGGAAGGCACCCGAGGCGATGAAGAGAATGAAATCCGTCTTCACCGCGCCATGCTTGGTATTGACCGTGGTGCCCTCGATCAGCGGCAGCAGGTCGCGCTGCACGCCCTCGCGGCTGACATCGCCGCCGCGCACGCCATCGGCCCCCGAGCCACGAGCGATCTTGTCGATCTCATCGAGGAAGACGATGCCGTTATTCTCGACATGGCGCACCGCATCGCGGGTCAGCGCCTCGTCATCGAGCAGCTTGTCGGCCTCCTCGCGCTGCATCGCCTCACGCGCCGCGGCCACACTCATTTTGCGCGGTTTGGCGCCCTTGCCGAACATTTTTGCCAATTGGTCCTGCATGCCCTGCATGCCGGGGGGCATGCCCGGCATTTCCAGCATGCCGATGGGGCTGGCAGTGGGGTCGCTGACCTGAACCTCGATTTCGCGGGTCTCGATCTCGCCCGAGCGCAGCATTTTGCGAAATTTTTGCCGCGTCTCGCCGGCCGCACCTTCGCCGACCAGGGCGGTGAGAAGCCGCTCCTCGGCGGCGAGTTCGGCGCGGGCCTGCACGCCCTTGCGGGCGGCCTCACGCAGCTGGGCGATGGCGACTTCGAGCAGGTCGCGGATAATGCTGTCCACATCGCGCCCGACATAGCCAACCTCGGTGAATTTGGTTGCCTCCACCTTGATGAAGGGGGCATTGGCCAGGCGGGCGAGGCGGCGGGCGATCTCGGTCTTGCCGCAGCCGGTCGGGCCGATCATCAGGATGTTCTTGGGCACCACCTCGGCCTGCATGGCCTCGGGCAATTGCTGGCGCCGCCAACGGTTGCGCAGAGCAATGGCCACGGCGCGCTTGGCGTCATTCTGGCCGACGATGAAACGGTCAAGCTCGCTGACGATTTCACGCGGGGAGAGGTTCACGGCATCCATCACAGCGTCTCCAGCACAAAATTGCCATTGGTATAGACGCAGATGCTGGCGGCCACCTTCATGGCGCGGCGGGCGGTTTCCTCGGCGGAGAGCCCCTCCACCGTCATCAAAGCGCGCGCGGCGGAGAGGGCGTAATTGCCGCCCGAGCCGATGCCAATGACCGAATCCTCGGGCTCCAGCACATCGCCCTGGCCGGTGAGCAGCAGGGAGCGGTCCTTATCGGCGACGGCCAGCAGTGCCTCCAGCCGGCGCAAATACCGGTCGGTCCGCCAATCCTTGGCCAATTCGACGCAGGCGCGCTCCAATTGGTCCGGAAAGCGTTCCAGCTTCGCCTCAAGCCTTTCGAGCAGGGTGAAGGCATCGGCGGTGGCGCCGGCAAAACCGGTCAGCACTCGGCCGCCGGCGATGCGGCGCACCTTCTTCGCATTGCCCTTCACCACGGTCTGTCCCATCGAGACCTGGCCATCGCCGGCCATGGCCACCTGCATCTGGCCATCAGGGCCAAGGCGGCGGACGCAGAGGATGGTGGTGCCATGCCAACCCAGCGGGTCGTGCGGCCGGTCATACGTGTTCATCATGCCGCTCATGTGGCGCGATGCGCCGCCGGTTGCAACGCATGGCGGGGCGGTGGCGCAGCGGAATTGAATGGGCTACCCCTGGGGCATGGAAAGCTGCTTTGCCGAGGCTGGGGATTCGCTGCCCCTGCATATTGTCACCCCCGCCGGGCTGGCCGAGGCCCTGCCACCCGCCCATCGCGCTTATTGTGAGGCCTGCGGCTTCACCGGCCAGGCGCAGGCACTGATGTTGCTGCCCGCGTTGGGTGGCGATGGCAGCGGCGGGCTGGCCAGCGCGGTGCTGGGCCTGGGCGATGGCCCGGTAACACCGATGAGCTTTGGCGGCCTCGCCTTTGGCCTGCCGCAGGACAGCCTGTGGCATCTGGCCGCGCCAGAACATGCCGCGGCGGCGGTGCTGGGCTGGGGCCTGGGGGCCTATCGCTATGGCCGTTTCAAGCAGCCCAAGCGCGCCCCGGCCCGGCTGGTGCTGCCCGGTGCGGCCAGTGACCAGGCCGCCCTGGCCCAGTTGCAGGCCACCAATCATGCGCGTGACCTGATCAATACCCCGGCCAATGCGCTCGGCCCGGCCGAATTGGCGGCCGCGGTGGGCGATGTGGCTGCCCGCCATGGCGCGCGGTTTCGCCTGATCGAGGGCGCGGCGCTGGCCGAGGGTTTTCCCGCGGTGCAGGCGGTGGGCGGTGGCAGCCCCCGTGCGCCGCGCATCGCCATTGTGGAATGGGGCGAGGCGGATGCGCCGCTGCTGGCACTCTGCGGCAAGGGCGTGTGTTTTGACACGGGCGGGCTCGACCTCAAGCCACCCTCGGCCATGCTGCGGATGAAGAAGGATATGGGCGGGGCCGCGGTGATGCTGGCGCTGGCCGATTGCCTCATGGCGGCGCGCGCCCCCTGGCGCATTCTGCTGGTGGTGGGGGCGGTGGAGAATTCCGTCTCCGGCGAGGCCTTCCGCCCCGGCGATGTGATCGCCACCCGGGCGGGGCTTTCGGTGGAGATTGGCAATACCGATGCCGAGGGCCGGCTGGTTTTGGCCGATTTACTCACCTTCGCGGCCGAACACCAACCGGCGCTGATCCTCAATGGCGCGACGCTGACAGGGGCGGCGCGGGTGGCGCTGGGGCCGGACCTGCCAGCGCTTTTCGCCAATGATGATGCGCTGGCCGATGCCTTGTTGCAGGGCGGCAGCGCGGCGCATGACCCGCTGTGGCGGCTGCCGCTGCATGATGGCTATGACAGCTGGCTCGATAGCGGCGTGGCTGACCTGAACAATGTGTCCAGCAAACCCAGCGCCGGGGCGGTGGTGGCGGCGTTGTTTCTGCGCCGATTCGTGCCCAAGGCTGTGCCCTGGGCGCATCTGGACCTGTATGCCTGGAATGATGCGAACCGCCCCGGCCGGCCGGAGGGGGGCGAGGCCACGGGGCTGCGCGCGCTTCAATCCGGTTTGGCAATTTACCGCGATTCCATCCGTTAATTGTCTAATCGGCTGATTCGCTGCCGATTGCGGTGATGGCGGCGGCGCGGCCTGGCAATTTTTCGGCAAAAACATTGCCGATAATTCACATAAATCTTGACTAGACTTGTCAAGTTCGGCCTATAGGATTCCTAGAGAAGATCACGATAACGGACTGAGGCTGCTTCGCGTGCTGCCCCACCCTGCCGGGAGGGAAGGCTGCGAGATTCGCGAAAGGAATGGCGACCATGCCCGATACCCTACAAGCCGACCGTATGGTTGGTGTGCTGCGCGATACCGTGGTGTCTTTGGTCCGGCGCGATGGGCCGGATCTTTCGGCCCGCCAGCTTGGCGTGTTTCTGACGGTTTATCTCGCCGAAGGCCCGCACACAGTGCGCGGCCTGGCGGCCGAACTCAATGTCTCCAAGCCTGCCATCACCCGCGCGCTGGACCGGCTGGGCGAGTTTGACCTCGCCCGGCGCAAGCTTGACCCGATGGACCGCCGCAGCGTGCTGGTGCAGCGCACGGTGAATGGCGCCGCATTGCTGCGCGACCTGCGCCAGACCATGGCCGAAGCCGAAGGCCAGGTTGCCCTACCGCTCGACCGGGTGATGGCCGAATTCGCCGAGGAAGGCCGCCGCGCCGGCTGAGAGGTGCGGCTTGGGCTCAGCGGGGTGCTGGACAACGCTCATTGCTGAGTAGAGGAGCGGAAAGGCAAAGCCCCTCGATCTTGTCCTACCCCACCAACCGCCCCGCCTCGCCTGGCGCAATCCAGGCAAGTTCACCGGCGACAAACACCGCCACCAGTTTGGGCGCCGCCGCGCCGCCCGCCACCAGCAGCGCATCGCCGCGCTGGCCGGGGCGCGAAGCCCCGCGATCGGTCAGGCCCAGCGCCTCGGCCGGATTGGCCGAGACCAGCGCCCAGGCCGCCGCCACATCCAACACGCCGCGCCGCAGCATGACGAAGGGTGCTGCGAAAAGTGCGGGCCAATGGTAATCACTGGCCAGCACGGTGACGAGGCCGCGCTCGGCCAGCGGCGCGGCTGAGGCCCAGCCCATATGGCTGCCGCCGCGCACCACATTGGGCGCGCCCATCACCACATGCTCACCATGGGCGCGGGCATTCTCCGCCACCGCCTCGGTGATGGGGAATTCGCAAATGCTGGCCCCAAGCGCGCGGAAGGCGGCGCGTTGTTCGATATGCGGGTCGTCATGGCTGAGCATGGGGATGGCGGCGGCCTGGGCGGCGGCGGCGAGTGCCGCGCGGGCGGCCGCCACGCCGGGGCGGCTGGCCATGGCGGTATCGACCAGGGCGCGGAAATCGGCATCGGAAACCCCGGCCCGGCCGGCATATTTGGCCAATTGCATCGGGTCCGTCACTTTTTTGGCGATGCCCGGCGTGTGGTCATTATAGCCCAGCAGATGCACCTGGCCTTTGGCGATGGCCTGCAGCGCGTCATCGAGCGCGCCGAGATTATCCGCCTCGAAGCGCAGATGCACCCGGATATCCGGCCCGCCCGGTGCGGGGGCCGCCAGCAGGGCGCGGAACATCTCGACCGAGCGCAGCCCCGGCTCCCAGGAGAGGGTGAGGCCGAGATAGGCGGTGGTGATGCCCGCCCCCAGCAATTGCGCCGCCGTGTCGCGCAGGGCGAAATCGGCGGCAAACCCAACCCCTGGGCGCGGTTGCAGCGCGCGCTCATGCGCGTCGCCATGGATATCGACAATGCCGGGCAGCACCCAGCAGCCGGTGGCATCGAGGCGCTTGGCGCCGGCGGGGGCGGCCTCGGCCACGCGCGTTTGGGCAAGTGCCAGGGTGCTGGGGTTCAGCCCATCGGCGCCGAGCACGGCACCGCCTTCGATCGACCAGGCCATCACGCGCCCTCCACCACAAGTTGCGTTCGCCCCGCCGCGTAGCGGGTGAAGGTGACATCCACCGGCACGCCCTCGGGGTCGGTGTTCACCGCCTCGGCCAGCAGCAGCGGGCGGGTGCGGGCCTGGCCGAGGAGTTCCGCCTCCTCCGGGCTTGGCATGCGCGCGGTGATGCGGGTGATCTGGCGGCGGTAATCCGGCACGCCGCTCGCCGCCAGGGCGGCGGAGATGGAGGGGTTATCGGCCAGCAGGGCGGCGATGCGCGCGAAGCGATGGGCCGGAAAATGATGCATGCCCAGCAGGATGGCACGGCCATTGGCGAAGCCCAAACGCTCGGCCACCACCACGGCCCGGCCACGGCGCAGTTTCAGCAATTCCGCCACCCGGCCCTCGGCCGGGATTTCGGCGATGCGGATGATGCGCCCCGAAGGTTCGCGCGATTGCGCGCGGATGATCTCGGAGAAGCGGGTGCGGCTGCCAAGGGGGTATTCCACCACCTCCTCGGCCACGAAGGAGCCGCGGCCCTGCTCGACGCGCACAAGGCCGCGGCCGGTGAGTTCCTCCATGGCGCGGCGGATGGTGTGGCGGTTGACGGCCAGCGCCTCGGCCAAATCGGTCTCGGTGGGCAGGCGGGCACCGGCGACCAATTGGCCGCTGGTGATGGCCGCTTCCAGCCGCGAGGCGATCTGCCGCCACAGGGCGAGGCCATCGCCGCGCGGCAGGGGGGTTGTCAGCATTGTCATCGAAGCTTCAAGCAATGAGCCGCCCTTTCCGTGGGATCATCTGGTTGACGATATCGCGCGCCGCATGGGATTGTCTAGACATCCCGATGATCACGACCTCACTCCCAGAAACGCCACCAGACGCGCCCCCATCCCAAACCGCCGAGCGGCAGCAATGGATGGCGGTGCTCGCCCGCGCGGCGGCCGATGCGCTGCGGCCACATTGCGCGCGGCTACCGCCGCACACCCGTTTGCGCGGGCCTGAGATCGGCCTTGTGATGCTGCGCGGGCGCATGGGTGGTGATGGTGCGCCCTTCAACCTGACAGAGGCCACCGCCACACGCTGCACGGTGGATATGGCCGGGCGTATGGGCCATGCCACCGTGCTGGGGCGCGATATGGAGCAGGCCGAACTCGCCGCCATGCTCGATGCCGCCTTGCAGGACCCTGCCCTGCGTCCAGCGCTGCTGGCCGCAGTGATTGCGCCGCTGGCCGCCGAGCAGGCTGCGCGCCGCGCCCGCGATGCCCGCCGCGCCGAGGCCACGCGGGTGCAATTCTTCACCATGGCCACCATGCGATGAGCAGCCCCATGACCCCCGGCTTCGCTGACCCTGTGCTGGGCGCGCAATCGAGTTTTCGTGCCATGCTGCATGCCCTGTCGCATCCGGGGCGGATCGTCGCATTGCCGGATGTGCCGCAGGCGCCCGCGCCGCTTGGGCCGGCCATGGCGGCGCTGGCGCTGGCGCTGTGCGATGCCGATACGCCGCTATGGCATGATGGCGGCGCGGCGGTGGCGGATTGGCTGCGCTTTCACACCGGCGCGCCGCTCGCCCCCGCCCATGCTGCGCGCTTCCTGGCCGCGACCAGTGCGCCGCCCGCGCTGGCCGGCCTCGCACTGGGCAGTGATGAGGCGCCGCAGGATGGTGCGACCTTGCTGCTGCAGGTGAGCGCGCTGGAGGCGGCTGCGGGGTGGAGCCTGTCCGGGCCGGGTATCGAAACCACCACAGCGCTGCGGGTGAGCGGCGCGCCTTTGGGTTTCGTGGCCGAGCGTGCGGCGCTGGGGGCGCTGTTTCCACGCGGGCTGGACATTATGCTCTGCGCTGGGCGGCATATTGTCGGGCTGCCGCGCACTACCATCATTCGGGAAGAGCGCTGATGTATGTCTCGGTCAAGGGCGGTGAGACCGCCATCGGCCATGCTCATGCCTGGCTGGCCGAGGCGCGGCGCGGCGATACCGCGCTGGCTGAACTCTCCACCGCGCAAATCGAGCAGCAGCTTAGCCTGGCAGTCGATCGGGTGATGGCCGAGGGGGCTTGCGCCGATCGTGGCCTGGCGGCGCTGGCGCTGAAACAGGCGCGCGGCGACAGCACAGAGGCCGCCTTCCTGCTGCGCGCCTATCGCACCACCCTGCCCCGCTTTGGCTATGCCCTGCCGGTCGATACGGCGGCGATGGCGATTCATCGCCGGATCAGCTCCACCTATAAGGACCTGCCCGGCGGCCAGGTGCTGGGGCCAACCTTTGACTATACCCACCGGCTGCTGGATTTCGCCCTCGAGGCCGAGGGGCTGGCAGCACCGCCGCCCGCCGCCGAGGCGAAAGAGGAGGCTGGGCGCATGCCGGCGGTCACCGCCATCCTGGCGCAGGAGGGGCTGATGGCGCCTGACCTCGCCTCCGATGCCGAGCCGCCCGATATCACCCGCGAGCCGCTGGCCTTTCCGGCCGATAGAGCGCTGCGGCTGCAGGCCATGGCGCGCGGCGATGAGGGGTTTTTGCTGTCGCTGGGGTATTCCACCCAGCGCGGCTACGGCAATGCGCATCCCTTTGTCGGTGAGATTCGCATGGGCGAGGTGCGGGTGGAGATCGAGCCGCCGGAGCTGGGTTTTGCCATTGATATCGGCGATATCATGGTGAGCGAATGCCAGATGGTGAACCAATTCGCCGGCACCGCCGAGGCACCACCGCAATTCACCCGCGGCTATGGTCTGGTGGTGGGGCAGAATGAGCGCAAGGCCATGGCGATGTCGCTGGTGGACCGCGCGCTGCGCGCCCCCGAACTGGGCGAGGTGGCGACAGCACCGGCGCAAAGCCCCGAATTCGTGCTCTATCATTGCGACAATGTGGAAAGCACCGGCTTCGTCGAACATTTGAAGCTGCCGCATTACGTCGATTTCCAGAGCGAATTGGAAAAAATCCGCGCCATCCGTGCCCGCTGGTTTGCGGAGCGCGCGCCATGAGCGAAACCAGCCCCAAGCCGCGCCCCCTCGCCGGTTATAATTTCGGCTATCTCGATGAGGCGACGAAGCGGATGATCCGCCGCGCCCTGCTCAAGGCCGTGTGCATCCCGGGCCATCAGGTGCCCTTTGGCGCGCGGGAAATGCCGCTGCCCTATGGCTGGGGCACGGGTGGCATTCAGGTGACCTCGGCGGTGCTGGGGCCTTCGGATGTGCTCAAGGTGATCGACCAGGGCGCTGATGACACCACCAATGCCGTCTCGATCCGCCGCTTCTTCTCCCGCGTGGCGGGTGTGGCCACCACCGAAAGCACGGCCGAGGCCTCCATCATTCAAACCCGCCACCGCATTCCCGAAACCCCGCTGCGCGAGGGGCAAATCCTGGTCTATCAGGTGCCGATGCCCGAGCCGCTGTTCAAGCTGGAGCCCCGGGTGGCGGAGAGCACAAAGCTGCATGCCCTGGCCGATTACGGGCTGATGCAGGTCAAACTCTATGAGGATATCGCCCGTCAGGGTGAGGTGGGGACGAGCTACAACCACCCCGTCATGGTCAATCACCGCTACCTCATGTCACCCTCGCCCATTCCAGCTTTCGACAATCCGAAGATGCACATGAATGCCGGGCTGCAATTATTCGGTGCGGGGCGGGAGAAGCGGATTTACGCCGTGCCGCCCTATACCGATGTCCGCAGCCTCGATTTTGAGGATCATCCCTTCAAGCCGGTGCGCGCGCCGCATGCCTGCGCGATTTGCGGCAGTGAGGAGAGCTACCTCGACGAGGTGATCACCGATGATGCCGGCGGGCGGATGCATGTCTGCTCGGACACCGATTACTGTGCCTCCCGCCCGCCGCTGGAGGATGCGCCATGAGCGCGCTGCTGCAGGCCGAGGGGCTGGATTTGCGCTTCGGCGCGGTGCGCGCGCTGGATGGCGTGGCGATCTCGATCTGGCCGGGCGAGGTGGTGGCGATTGTGGGTGAGAGCGGCTCGGGCAAATCCTCGCTGCTGCGGGTGCTGGCGGGGATGCAGCGGGCCGATGCCGGCGCGGTGCTCTATCGTGATGCCGCCGGCGCCACGCATAGCATTCTCGATGCATCCGATGCCGCGCTGCGCCGGTTGATGCGCAGCGATTGGGGCTTTGTGCACCAAAATGCCCGCGATGCGCTGCGCATGGAGGTCTCGGCCGGTGGCAATGTGGGCGAGCGGCTGATGGCGGCCGGAGACCGGCATTACGGCCATATCCGCCAGGTGGCGGCGCATTGGCTCGAGCGGGTGGAGATGGGCCCGGCGCGGATGGATGAATCGCCCAAAAATTTTTCCGGCGGCATGCAGCAGCGGCTGCAGATCGCCCGCACGCTGGTGACCAATCCGCGGCTTGTGTTCATGGATGAGCCGACCGGGGGGCTCGATGTCTCGGTGCAGGCGCGGCTTTTGGATCTCATTCGTGGGCTGGTGGCGGATTTGGGGCTGGCAGTGCTGCTGGTGACGCATGATATCGCCGCCGCCCGGTTGCTCGCCCATCGCATCGTGGTGATGCGCCATGGGCAGGTGGTCGAGGAAGGGCTGACCGATAGGGTGCTGGATGACCCGCAGCACCCCTATACCCAATTGTTGGTTTCTTCGGTGCTGGCGGCATGACGGCCACCGATTCACGCCTCCGGGCGAAAGCCGCCCTCCAGCGATCGGGGGCGGCATGATCATGCTCCAGGCCCAGGGCCTGCAAAAATCCTTCACCCTGCATCTGCAGGGCGGCATTGCCATGGCCGTGCTGCGCAATGTGGATATCACCCTGCGCGCCGGGGAATGCGTGGCGCTGGCCGGGCCTTCGGGGGCGGGGAAATCCACCCTGATGCGCTGCCTTTATGGCAATTACGGTTGCGATGGCGGCAGCATTCATCTGCGCCATCACGGCGCGATGGTGGATATCGCCGCCGCCGATGCGCGGCAGATGCGCGAGGTGCGGCGCGACACGCTGGGCTATGTCAGCCAATTCCTGCGCGTCATCCCGCGCGTGCCCAGCCTTGATATCGTGGCCGAACCGATGTGCGCGCGCGGCGTGCCGCTGGAGGAGGCGCGGGCGCGGGCGGCGGCGCTGCTCACCCGGCTGAATATGCCCCCCTCCCTGCATGGGCTGCCGCCCGCCACCTTCTCGGGCGGTGAGCAGCAGCGGGTGAACCTTGCCCGCGGCTTTGCCGCCGCCCATCCCGTCCTGCTGATCGATGAGCCGACCGCGAGCCTCGATGCCGCCAATGCCGCGGTGGTGATCGCCCTCATCGAGGAGGCCAAGGCCGCCGGCCAGGCCATTATCGGCATTTTCCACGATCTGCCCGTGCGCGAGCGCGTGGCCGATCGCCTGTTGCACATCGAACCTGTATGCGAGACCGCATGACCCCCGAGACCATCCTGACCAATGCCCGCATCATCCTGAGCGATGCGGTGATCCACGGCACGCTGGTGCTGCGCGATGGGCTGATCGCCGAGGTGCAACCCGGCCGCAGCCATGCGCCGACCGCGCGCGATTGCGAGGGCGATGACATCATCCCCGGCCTCGTCGATGTGCATACCGATAATCTGGAACGCCAGGTGCAGCCGCGCGCGAATGCCCGCTGGCCCAGCCGCAGCGCCTTTCTGGCGCATGACGCGCAATGCGCCGCGGCTGGCGTCACCACGGTGCTGGATGCGCTGTGCATTGGCGATCTGGGCTTTGATCAGGAGCGCGACCAGACCTTTCTTGATGGCGTGCGTGACCTCACCGAGATGCATGCCACCGGGCTGATGAAATCCGAGCATTTGCTGCATTTGCGCTGCGAATTGCCCGCGCGCGACACGCCGCGCATCCTCGACCCGGTGGCCGACCACCCGCTGGTGGCGATGCTCAGCGTCATGGACCACTCGCCTGGCGTGGGCCAGTACCGCGACATCAATCGCTATATCAAGATGCGGGTGCGGCAAACCAATTGGGGCGAGGCCGAGGTGATGCAGCGCATTGCCGAATTGCGCGCCAAGCGCGAGGAGGTGGTGCCGGGCAATCGGCAATGGGTGCTCGAGCGCGTGGCGCATCGCAACCTGCCCATCGCCAGCCATGATGATGAGAGCGCCGAGCAGATCGCCGCCCATGCGGCGCTGGGCATTCGTATCAGTGAGTTTCCAGTGACCATGGAGGCGGCGGAGGCGGCGCGGGATATGGGCGTGGCGGTGATTGGCGGGGCGCCCAATATCGTGCGTGGCGGCAGCCATTCGGGCAATGTCTCGGTGATGGAGATCGTGCGCGCGGGGGCGTTGGATACCATCGCCTCCGATTACGTGCCGGCGGCGATGATCGAGGCGGCCTATGCCTGCGCCGAGGTGATGGGCCTGCCGGCGGCGATTGCCACCATCACCGCCAATCCGGCGCGGATGTGCCGCATGGCCGATCGCGGTTCCATCGCGGTGGGGCTGCGTGCCGATATCGTGCAATTGCGCCATCATGTGGGGCTGCCCTTTGTCCGCCGGGTCTGGCGCGGGGGCATGCGCGTCGCATGATGCGGGCGGCAATTTATTGGGCACCTGAGATCAATGACCCCCTGCATGCGCTGGGCAGCCGCTGGCTGGGGCGGGATGCTGAGACGGCGGCGAGCCTGACACAGCCGGATGTGCCGAGCATTGCCGAGATCACCGCCGATGCACGTGGCTATGGGCTGCATGCCACGCTCAAGCCGCCCTTCCGCCTGGCCCAGCCTTATGGCGCGCTGCGTGATGCGGTGGCGGGCCTGGCAGCGGCCACCCGGCCCTTCTCGCTGCCGCCGCTCTCCGTGCAGGACCTCAAGGGGTTTCTGGCGCTGCGCGAGACGGCGCCTTGCCCGCCCCTGCATGCCCTGGCCGATGCCTGCGTGACCGGGTTGGATGGCTTTCGCGCCCCGCCCGAGCCGGCGGAATTGGAACGCCGCCGCCGTGCCCCCCTCTCGGGGGCGCATGAGGCGATGCTGGCGCAATGGGGCTACCCCTATGTGCTGGCGGAATGGCAGTTTCACGTCACCCTGACCCGGCGGCTGCAACCGGGCGAGCGTGATGCCATTCTGCCGCCGCTGCAGGCGCATTTTGGCAATATCCCCGCCAATCCGCGGCTGGTGACCGAGATCTGCCTTTTCACCCAGGCCGCGCCGGGTGCAGCCTTCCTCATCGCCGAACGTTTCGCCCTGAAAGGCAGCGCATGATCCGCACAATGGAAGAGCTGGAAGCGCTCTATGGCACGCCCAGCGCGCCGAGCCTGCGCAAGGTGGCGCGGCATATCACCGCCGATTACGCCCGCATCATTGAGGCCGCGCCGTTTTGCGCCCTGGCCACGGTGGGGCCGGAGGGGATGGATTGCTCGCCGCGTGGTGATGCGCGTGGGCTGGTGCGGATTGCCGATGAGACGACGCTGCTGATGCCCGACCGGCGCGGCAATAACCGCATCGACAGCCTGCGCAATATCATCCGCGACCCGCGGGTGGCGCTGATGTTTCTCATCCCCGGAAGCGGCAATGCGCTGCGGATCAATGGCCAGGCGCATTTGACCGCCGATGCGGCCATGTTGGAGAGTTTTGCGGTGGAGGGGGCGAGGCCGCGCAGCGTGACGGTGATCACCGTGCAGGAGGTGTATTTCCAATGCGCCCGCGCGATCATCCGTGCGGGGCTATGGGATGCAGCAAGCCAGTCCCGGGCCACGGGCCTGCCCAGCCCGGGGCAAATTCTGGCCGGAATGACTGCGGGCGAGGTGGGCGGCGAGGCCTATGACCGTGAATGGCCCGGACGCGCCCGCACCACCATGTGGTGACACCAGGGCGCGGAAGTTCTACCCCTGAGGCAAGCTATGGGAGCCCAGCATGCCGCGTTTTGCCGCCAATATATCCATGATGTTCAATGAATTGCCCTTCCTGGACCGATTCGCCGCAGCGCGCGCGGCGGGGTTCGAAGCGGTCGAATTTCTCTTCCCCTACGAATTTCCGGCCGCCGAAATCGCCATGCGGCTCAAGGATAACGGCCTGGCCCAGGTGCTGTTCAATGCGCCGCCGGGCGATTGGGCGAATGGTGAGCGCGGCATGGCCTGCATCCCAGGCCGGGGGCAGGAGTTCCGCGACAGCATCATGAAGGCGCTGGATTATGCCGCAGCGCTGGGCTGCCCGCGGCTGCATGTGATGGCGGGGATGTCGCCTGCCGGCGTGGCGCCCGCCACCATGACCGGGCTTTACGCCATCAACCTGGCCTGGGCGGCCGAGCGGGCAATTGCCCAGGGCGTGACCTGCGTGATCGAGCCGATCAACCAGCGCGACATGCCGGGCTATTCGCTGACCGGCACGGCCAATGCGGTGGCGGTGATCGAGGCGGTGGGGCCCGAGCGGCTGGGCCTGCAATTCGACCTCTACCACACCCAAATCACCGAGGGTGACCTGGTGCCGCGGATGAAGGCCCTCCTGCCCTATATCGCCCATATGCAGGTAGCCGACACGCCCGGGCGGCATGAGCCGGGCACGGGCGAGGTAAACTGGCCTTTCGTGTTCAAGGCCATCGACGATGGAGGCTATCGCGGCTGGATAGGCTGCGAGTATCGGCCGGCGGGCGATACCGTCGCTGGGCTGGGCTGGTTTCAACCCTATAAGACGGGAGTGTGAGCGTTATGAAGATCGGTTTCATCGGGCTGGGCATTATGGGCCTGCCCATGGCGGAGAATTTGCGCAAGGCCGGCCATGAGGTGGCGGTGCCCGAGCGGGCGAGCCTCAAGCCCGAGGCGCGGGCAGCCTTCACCGTGCTGGCCGATGCCACGGCGGTGGCGGCGGCGAGCGAGGTGATCATCCTCATGGTGCCCGATACCCCCGATGTGGAGCGGGTGCTGTTTGGCGCCGGCGGCGTGGCGGCGGGGCTCTCGGCCGGCAAGATGGTGATCGACATGTCGTCCATCTCGCCCACGGCGACCAAGGATTTCGCCCTGAAGGTGAATGCGCTGGGCTGCGATTACCTTGATGCGCCCGTCTCGGGCGGCGAGATCGGCGCGAAAAATGCGGCGCTGACCATCATGATCGGCGGGCCGCAGGCGGCGTTTGACCGGGCATTGCCGCTATTTCAGCTGATGGGCAAGAACATCACCCTGGTGGGCGAGAATGGTGCCGGCCAAGTGACCAAGGTGGCGAACCAGATCATCGTGGCGCTGAATATCGAGGCGGTGGCCGAGGCGCTGGTCTTTGCCTCCAAGGCGGGGGCGGACCCAGCCAAGGTGCGCGCGGCGCTGATGGGCGGCTTTGCCAATAGCCGTATTTTGGAAGTGCATGCCGAGCGGATGATCAACCGGACCTTTGCGCCGGGCTTTCGCATTGCGCTGCATCAGAAGGACCTCAATCTGGCGCTGCAATCGGCCAAGGAATTGGGCGTGGCATTGCCCAATACGGCCTCCGCGCAGCAGCTTTTCTCCGCCGTCGCGGCGATGGGTGGAGACCAGCTGGACCATTCGGGGATGATTCAGGCGCTGGAGACACTGGCGGCACATAAAATTAGATGATTGGGAATTAACTATTTCGGCAAAAAATGATTTAAGCTATGCTGCGATTCTCACTCATTCGTGAGTATGAATATGTTGGCAAGCTGGTGGAAATTTCGTATCCATTCCATGCGTGGTGAGATTTTCGCTCACCCCACCCAGCGCCAGCATGATTTTTGGACGAGTTGGAGGTTGATGTGAAATTTGCCGATATAGGTCAGCAATTGCGGGCATACCGGCTCGAATCCGGTATGCGAGCGGAAGAAATCGCGGTGCGCCTCGGCGTCTCACGCGCAGCCCTCTACCGTTATGAAAAGGGCGAGGTGATTAAGCTTGAGACCATTCGGCGCCTGGCCGAATTGATCAAGGTCTCGCCCCTGTCGCTGCTTGGTGTGGGGATTGAGTATTTCTCCCGCCCCACCGCCTTTGGCGACAGGCTGCGCAACCTTGAGGAACAGGCAGACCATGTGCTGCATGTGGGTGGGCGGCTTTGCTACCCTGTTACCACTGACGCTTTTGATGGCGCCATTGACGAAGTCTGGACAGAATCGGCGCAAGCTGCTCCGGACCGCGCCGCGGCCCGCGCCGCGATCGAGCAAGCGGCGCAAACCATGCGCGAGCGAAGAAGCAATTACGCTTCACGCCGGCCGAATGTGATCGCGGTGTTGACCGAGGGCGCTATTCAGCGATTTTTGGCCGATGGCATTGCCGGCTCGCTCGCCGTCTCGCGCAATATACGGAGCCATGCCTGCGAGGCGGCGAGGGTGGAGGTGCTCCACCTCGCCAATTTGATGGAATTCTCGCCGATGGGGCTACAAATTGGCTTGACCCAGGGCCCCGAACCCGCGGCCAGCTTTCGTATTCTGCGCGGGCGGGAGCGGGCGCATGTGGTCAGCAGCCCCTTCCCTGTTGATAGCCTGCCCTGGATGGCCTCGGGCGTGGCCTCTGTCACCAGCGCTGATGACGCGGTGGCCGCCCATCAGCGCGTGGCTGAGGGGATGTGGCGCGACGCGCTGAAGGGCAACCCGGCGGCGCAGCGGCTGAAGGCCATGGTGGCGGAGGCTGAGCATATGGCGCGCAGCGCGGCGTGATTTTGCCCGGTTGCGGGCTGGGAAGGGCGCGCGGCCTCGGCTATCATGCCAATGCGGGACAGGTGGCCGAGTGGTTGAAGGCAGCGGTCTTGAAAACCGCCGAGGGTTCACGCCCTCCGTGGGTTCGAATCCCACCCTGTCCGCCACCATTTCCCGATAAGTATCTGAATATTTTAAGTTATATGGTCAACAGATCCATTTGGCCCACAATAAAACCCACAAACGCAGCTGGGTTACCGGGAGACAGGGTTACCGGGAGACAGTGGGGGCCATTCACCTCCCGGCCCGTGCCAAAATTGTCAGCGCCCTGCCCCTCAAAGCCCCTGCTGGAGCAGTTCCGCCTTGGGCATGCCCGAAGCCTGCTGGCATTATCGCAAAAGGCGCTCATCGCGGTTCGCGATGCATATTCTTATCCACCACCTGCCGTCACCACCATCACCGCCGCCCTCAGGGCAAACCACAACCATCACCATGCCACCACATACCGGCCTTTAGCCCGCTCCCTGCGTCTGGCCATGGTCGGTGTCATAACCCACACGACGCGAAGAACCGTTGCAACCGGCAGGCCGGTCATTGCTCGGGCCATAGGGGTGCTTATGGGCGTGGCTCTTTCCTTTCCCGCAGAAATGCAAAATCAGTTTCTGGCATTGCCGCATTTTTCTGATTTCAAACTATCTAAAAGCCTTACAATCTCAAATTATCAAAAAACGGCTTTTGTCCCCAAAATTTTGAAAGACAGACCATACCTGAAAACGACAACCAATTCGCCAAGATCATCGCCAAGGCATGGCGTGACCCTGCCTTCAAGGCAGAACTGATCGCTAACCCGGCCGCATAATATTCAATATAGAAGAACCCGAAGGTCAGACCCTGCCTGAGAACGCGAAGAACGAAGAAGCAGCCAAAGCCACCGAAGCCCAGCAGGACCTGGCAAAGGCCAGCGATGCTAAGGCCGAGGCTACCAGCACCGCCAAAGCCAGCGATGAGTTCTCCGAGGATGACCTAGGGGCGGTGGCAGGGGGTAAGTCTGTCCGCCATCATTCTTAATTAAATAGCTGAACTCAATAAAAAATTATCACCGGCAGTCCTTTCGGTCCTCACCAAAACCGACACGTTGCGCTGGGTCAGCGTCACAGAATAGGACTACTTCCCCCTCCGACATGAGCCAAGATGATGAGCAATCAGCCCTAGAAAGGCCCTGTGGCGCTCTTCTTGGGCGGCCAAAAGAGCGCTTGGCGGTGGTGGGCTTGTCGGGTGTGGCGGCAGGCTTTGCCATCCCAATGACACGATCTTCAATGCCACATCGGTATCATTTGCTCGAATTGCGAAACAAGCCGCCATCCCCATCATGGTATCATGCGGAAACGGGTTCATTTTGAGTTCACCGCCACAGAACAATCAGACCGTCTCACAACATCACATCACCGCTTTTGTCGCCGAAACTCGGAAAGATCGAGCATGCCGGAGGACAAAGGAGCCGCCCCAGCCGCTGAACCCCGGCAGGATTTGGCAAAGGCCAGCAATATCGGGGCTGAAGCCTCGGCCACCGCCAGCGGCCTGACGGCATTGCCGGGCGCTCCATTCGACACCCTCAACCCGCCTCCACAGGTCAAAAGCGTAACATTATCAAACCCGCGTCTAGGGCCGTTTCCCCGTCTTCGCTGGCGGTGAAACGGCTTCAGGCCGCCGAATGTGGCAAGGCCAATTGCCCACCGTTTCTGCCGCACGGCCCGGCTCAGCCTCCTCTCGCGCCGCCGAGCCACCGTCACCAGGCAACGCCATGGCGGGGCTCCCGCCATGGCCGCGGCACAATTCAGGCCGGCACTGCCAGCCTGCGTTCGACCACCTGGGTCTTCATGCTCTTCTGCAATTTCTCGAAGGCACGCACCTCGATCTGCCGCACCCGCTCGCGGCTGATATTATATTGCTGGCTGAGTTCCTCAAGCGTGGTGGGCTCATCCTTCAGCCGGCGCTCGATCAGGATATGCCGCTCACGCTCATTGAGCGTCTTGAGCGCATCGCCGAGCAATTGCTTGCGATTGCCCATATCCTCGGCTTCGGCCAGCACGGTTTCCTGATTATCGCTGTCATCAACCAGCCAATCCTGCCACTCACCCTCGCTATCGGCGCGCAGGGGCGCGTTGAGGCTGTTATCGGGCGCGCTCAGGCGGCGGTTCATCGAGACCACATCCTGCTCAGACACCTGCAGCGTATGGGCAATCTTGGCCACCTGTTCGGGCTGCAAATCGCCCTCCTCAAAGGCCGCCATCTGGCCTTTCAGCCGGCGCAGATTGAAGAACAGCTTCTTTTGCGCCGCCGTCGTGCCCATTTTCACCAGCGACCATGAATGCAGGATATATTCCTGAATGGCGGCGCGAATCCACCACATGGCATAGGTCGCCAGGCGAAAGCCGCGATCAGGGTCAAAGCGCTTGACCGCCTGCATCATGCCTACATTGCCTTCGGAGATCAGTTCCCCAACCGGCAGGCCATAGCCGCGATAGCCCATGGCGATCTTGGCCACGAGGCGCAAATGCGAGGTCACGAGGCGATGCGCCGCCTGCTCATCCTCAGTGTCGCGCCAGCGGCGGGCGAGTTCGAGCTCCTCCTCCGGCCGGAGCATCGGGAATTTCCGAATGTCCTGCAGGTAACGCGAAAGATTGCCCTCAGGGGCCATAGGTATAGCAAGGGAAGCCATGCAGATCCTGCCTTCCAAGTGCCTCAACTGCGCCCCGTGACGGCGGCGCCCATTGCGGCGTTGCGGTGATCGCCTGCCCGGGCCCACCCGGCCGCCTGCCCCGGTCACGTCGGGGCGAGGTTCTGGCCTTGGGTTTGCGCGGCACCCGAGCGAGGTCACCGTGGGAAACTTTATAGCAACGTTTTGGTTGCACCGCAAGCAAAACAGACTGCAACGGTCAGGTTACGCGCGGAGACATTCCAGTAACAAAGCCATATCCGCCGGGGGGTCTGCTGAGAAACGCAGCGCCTGCCCAGTCATGGGATGACGAAAGCCCAGCGTGGCGGCGTGCAGCGCCTGGCGGGGAAAAGCCATGGCCGCCTCCCGCGCCGGTTTAGCCAGCCCCGCAGCAGCGGCGGGTATCCGACGCAGATAGACCGGGTCCCCCATCACCGGGTGCCCCACATGGGAGAGATGGACGCGAATCTGATGCGTCCGCCCGGTGGCAAGCTTGAGGCGCATGAGGCAGCCCGCCGTGCCAAAGGCCTCCTCAACCCAATAATGGGTGAGCGCGCTCTTGCCGCCACGCTCCACCACCGCCATCCGTTTGCGATCGGTCGGGTGGCGGCCAATATTGCCCTCGATCTCACCTTGCATCTGCGCCGGCAAACCCCAGCACAAGGCGAGGTATTCTCGGTCCAGGTCACGAGTGGCAAAGGCCTCGCTGAGCGCAATATGTGCGGGCTGGCTCTTGGCCACGACCATGATGCCCGAGGTTTCCTTATCCAGCCGATGCACAATGCCCGGCCGCGCCTCGCCGCCAATGCCCGAGAGGTCATCGGCATGGTGCAGCAGGGCGTTTACCAGCGTGCCATCGGCATTGCCGGGGGCGGGATGCACCACCAGCCCTGCCGGCTTGTTAAGCACAATCAGGTGCTTATCCTCAAAAAGAATATCGAGGGCGATATTCTCCGGCAGCGGCGTGGCCGGCACCGGCGGCGGCACTTTGAGGCGATAGGCCGCACCAGGTCGCACCGCCGCAGAGGGGTCAGTGAGCGGCGCGCCATCCACCGTCGCATGGCCGGTTTCCATCAAAGCCTTGACGCGCGAGCGCGAGAGAGAACCTATGGCGTCAGCCAGGAACCGGTCCACGCGCATCGTCGCGTGCTCGGGGCCGGCTGCAATCTCGTGAATCTCGGAAGGTGGCTGCAAGATGGGTGCGCTCAAGGCTTTGGTTGTGGGGATGGGCGTGCTGATCGTGGCCGGCACCGTCATACTGGTGGTCCTGTTGATCCAGCGCAGCGGCGGCCCGGCCCGCGGGCCCGCAGATGTGACAGCGAACCTGCCCGCCGGCAACAGGATCATGGGAATCGCCGGCGTAGAGAACCGCCTCGCCATATGGCTCGATGGGCCGGAGGGCAGCCGGGTGCTGCTGCTCGACGCGCAAGGGCGCCAAGTGGGCGAGTTGCGGGCGCGCTGATGGCGCATCAAAAGCCTAACCTGCCGGAAAAGACCTGCGCCGCCTGCGGCCGGCCCTTCGCCTGGCGGAAAAAATGGCAGAAAATCTGGGCCGAAGTGAAATATTGCTCGGATGCCTGCCGCACCGGGCGCCACCCTTTGGCAAAGCGGGGATGAATATCTTACAGATTGTGGAAAACAAAAATTGAGAGGGAAGAAGATCGAGGGGCTTTTCCCCTCGAGCACCCCAGCAGGGTCGACATGTATGTCGACGAGTTTCCTGCACCTTCGTTTAATTTAGGTTTTGGATAATTATTAAATAAAGATATTTGTTATTTAGTAAATATAATTTCTTTAAGTATTAAGAATATAATTTTTAAAATTAACAGTACAATATCCCCGCCTTTACAATTAATCATTGAAAAGAAAGCGGGCCCTAAAATTATTCAAAGGTCCAGGAAAATCATTTTCCTGGTGGGAGAGCGCGAGAGGGCAAAGCCCTTTCGCTCTTTTTCTCCGCCATCAGCGTGTTTCAGCAGCCTACCAAGGCGCGTCAGAGATTGCGACGCGCCGCGCGCAATGTTGTCAGTCCAATGCCGGTTCCCTCAAACCCGCCATCCACCGCCATCACCTGGCCTGTCACGTAGCTCGCCTTGTCGGAGCAGAGAAAGAAAATCACCTCGGCCAATTCGCTCTCCAGGCCGTAGCGGTTGAGCGGGATGGCATCGTGGTAATCGGCGCGAATCTCGGGTGTATGCACCGCCTGGGCCATGGCGGTGTTCACCGGCCCCGGCGCCACCGCATTCACCCGAATGCCCAAACCGGCCAATTCCGCCGCCAATTGCTTGGTCAAATGCGCCAGCCCCGCCTTGGAGGTGCCATAGGCCACTCGCAGGGTGGAGGCGCGCAGGCCTGAGATAGAGGTGATATTCACCATGGCGCCGCCCTGGGTCATCCAAGGTGCTACGGCCTGCGCCATAATGAAGGGGCCGGTCAGGTTCACCGCCAGCACGCGGTTCCATTCCTCCAGCGAGGTCTCCAGCAGCGGCTTGAAGATGGCAATGCCGGCATTGTTCACCAGCGCGTCGATCCGGCCAAAGCGCTGCCCCACCGCCGCCACCGCGGCCTCCACCGAAGCGGGGTCCGACACATCGCAGCGCAGCGCCAGCGTGGTTTGCGGGCAATCCGCCTGGGTCGCATCTTCAATATCGAGCAAGGCCACGGCCCAGCCCTCGGCCAGAAATTTACGCGCGGTGGCAAGGCCGATGCCGCGCGCCGCTCCGGTGACGATGGCTGTCTTCATGGCTTTCTCCTCTGTGGCCATCCTGCCCCGCCACCCCCCATGTGCATAGCGGCCAATCCAGGCTTAGCTGCCGCAAAAGGGAGCCACGCCATGACCGCCAGCCTCAACCAGGCCCAACTCAGCCGCGCCACGGACATCATCGCCCAGCACATTGCCGAGGGCCGCCACCCCGGCGCCACCCTCGCCGTGGCCCGCCATGGCGAGGTGGCGCTGCACCAGGTGGCCGGCGAGGCCCGCCTCGGCCAAAAGGCCAGCGAGGAGACGCTCTGGCTGCTCTATTCCAACACCAAGGTGATCACCGCCTGCGCCATTTGGATGCTGGTGGAGGAAGGCCGGCTGCGGTTTTCCGACAGCGTGGCCCGCCACCTCCCCGGCTTCGAGGCGCATGGCAAGGGAGCCATCAGCCTGATCCATCTGCTGTCGCATCAGGGTGGCTTCCCCAATGCCCAGGTGCCCGAGGCGGCCTGGGAGAACCCTGCCCTGCTGCGCGAGGTGGTGTGCAACTTCACCCTGGAAACCACGCCAGGCAGCACCGTGCATTATCACCCGGCGGCGGCCCATTGGGTGGCGGCGGCGCTGATCCGCGCGGTGACCGGCGAGGATCACCGCGACTTCATCCGCGCCCGCATTATCCAGCCACTGGGGCTGGAGCGCGAACTCTTCGTCGGCCTGCCGCCGGCCGAGCAGCACCGCGCCGCCGATATGCATGACCCGAGCGGCAATGGCATGGTGCCGCGCATGCCCGAATGCGGCCCGGCGCATCGCGCGGCCGGCGTGCCCGGCGGCGGCGGCTATGCCACCTCCCGCGCCATGGCGCTGTTCTACCAGGCGCTGATCGGCCATGGGCCGCGCCTGGTCTCACCGCGCATGCTGGAATATGTCACCCGCAACTTCACCGGCGACAGGCCGGATCTGGCGCAGGGCTTTGCCATGCATCGCGGCCTGGGGCCGCATTCGCGCGGCTTCAGCGATAGCATCCGCGGCCTGGGCGCCATCGCCCACCCCGCCACCTTCGGCCATGGCGGCGTGGGCAGCAGCTATTGCTGGGCAGACCCGGCAAGCGGCACCAGTTTTGCGTTCATCGCCAATACCAGGGCGGCGGATGAGGAGTGGCATGCGCTGCGCATGGATACGCTGAGCAATGTTGTGCATGCGGCGATTGTCTAGCAGGCTGCTGGACAACGAACATCGAGAGTAAATAAGATCGAGGGGCTTTGCCCCTCGAGCACCCCAGCAGAGTCGACATGTATGTCGACGAGTTTCCTGCGCCTTCGTTTAATTTATTTTTTAAATAAAAATTATACAAATGAATTATTTTTAAAAAACTTATAATACAACAGTATTACTGTACAATAAATTATTAGTGCCTCAACGGCTAGACATTGCAAAGAAAGCGAGCCCTAAAATTATTCAAAGGTCCAGGAAAATCATTTTCCTGGTGGGAGAGCGCGAGAGGGCAAAGCCCTTTCGCTCTTTTTTCTCTCCGCCACGAGCGCTTTCCAACATCAGCCTATTCATTCGGCCGAAGATTATTACGCCGCGCCACCACCCCCCAGCGCTCCAACTCGGCGACAATAAAGGCGCGGAACTCTTCGGCACTGCGGGGATCCGGCAAAGCCCCCTCATCGGCCAGCCGGTGCCGCACCTGCTCATCGGCCAGGGCCGCATTGGTCGCCGCATGCAGCCGCGCCACGATCTCCGGCGGGGTGCGGGCGGGCGCCACCAGCCCATACCATTGCATCGCCTCAAATCCCGGCAGGGTCTCGGATATGGCCGGCACATCGGGCGTCTGGCTCAGCCGCCTGGCCGCGGTGGTGCCGAGCGCTGCCATGCGGTCAGCGCGGATCAACGGCAGGGCGGCGGGGGTGCCGGTCATGCCGCTATCAATATTGCCGGCCACCAGATCAATCGTCATGGGGCCCGAGCCGCGATAGGGCACATGCACCATTTGCAGCCCCGCCGCGTCCAGAAACGCCACCATGCCAATATGCACATTGGAGCCAGCCCCGGCCGAGCCATAGGAAATCGTATCCGGCGCCGCCCGCACCCGGGCGATAAACCCGGCCAACCCACCCTCGGCCAGGCGTTTTTGCGCCAGCAGCACCATCGGCACCTGGGCGATCAACCCAATGGGTGCGAAGTCGCGCTGCGGGTCATAGCGCAGCCTTGGATAAATATGCGGGTTCACCGCCAGGGTGCTGATCATGCCAATGGCAATGCTATGGCCATCAGGATTGGCGGCAGCCGCAGCCTCAGTGGCGATGGAGCCGGCAGCGCCGCCACGGTTTTCCACCACCACCGCCACGCCCAGCGTGGTGCCAAGGCTCTGCGCCATCACCCGGCCCAGCACATCGGTGGCCCCGCCCGGGGCGGCGGGCACGATCAGGGTGATGGGCCGGCGCGGCCATGGGCTTTGCGCCAGCGCGGGCGCGGCCAGGCCGGCGGCCAGCACGGCGCGGCGCCTCACGGCAGGAATTCCCGACGCACCGCCGCAGTATGCGCGCCCAAAGCGGGCACTGGCCCCAAGGCCCGGGCGCCATCGGAGAAGCGGGCGGCGGGCGCCGCCATGGCCACCGGGCCGCGCTCGGTCTCCACCACCACCCGGCGCAGCGCCTTGTGGCTGGCCAGGCCCTCCACACCATTGATGAAGCCATAGGCGGTATTGGCCGCCCCCAGCGCGGCCACGCATTCGCTGCGCGTGCGGCTGGCGAAGACGCCGGCGATATGCGCATCCACCATCGGCCGATTGGCCACCCGGGCCATATTGGTGGCGAATTCCGCCCTGGTGGTCAGCCCGGCATCGCCGAGGAAATGGGTGGCGAAATCGGCCCATTCCCGCTCATTCTGGATCGAGATCAGAATCTGCGCGCCATCCTTCGTCTCAAAGGCGCCATAGGGGCAGAGGCTGGGATGGGCCATGCCAATGCGCGCGGGCGTCTTGCCCGTGCCCTCGAAAAACATCAGCGGCACATTCATCCAATCCGCCATGCCATCGAAGAGCGAGACCGCCACACCCTTGCCGCGGCCGGTGATCGAACGCTCGATCAGCGCCTCCAGCACCGCCGCATGCGCCATGGTGCCGCAGGCAATGTCACAAACCGAAAACCCAACCCGCCCCGGCCCCTCGGCCCGGCCGGTGACGCTGGCCAGCCCGCTCTCGGCCTGGACCAACAGGTCATAGGCCTTCATCGCGGCATATTCGCCATCCTCGCCATAGCCGGAGATATCCACCGTGATCAGGCGAGGATATTTTTCACGCAAAGCTGCCGCGCCAAAGCCGGCCCGGCCCATCGCACCCGGCGCGAGGTTCTGGATGAACACATCCGCCTTCGCCACCAACGCCTCCAGCAGCGCCTTGTCAGCAGGATCCTTGATATTGAGGCAGACGCTCTCCTTGCCCCGGTTCAGCCAGACGAAATAGGTCGAGAGCCCATTCGCCGCCGCATCATAGCCACGGGCGAAATCACCCTCGGCGCGCTCGATCTTGATGACCCGCGCTCCCGCATCACACAGCTTGGCCGAGCAGGTGGGTGCCGCCACCGCCTGTTCCATCGAGACGACGAGAAGGCCCTCCAGGGGCTTGCCGGGGGTCATTCGCGTTCAATCCCGGCCTCGCGGATAAACTGGCCCCAGCGGGCCTGCTCTTCACGCACCAGCCTGATGGCCACCTCCGGGCCGCGCTCGGCGGGCCCAGGGGCGCGGGCCGAGGCCGCCTCGAAACGGGCGCGGACATGCGCATCATCCAGCGCATGCGCCAGCGCCGCCGTCACCGCCGCCATGATGTGTGGCGGCGTGCCGCGCACCGCGGTCAGAATATTCCACACCTCGAGGTCCAGCGCCCCCAGCCCCGCCTCGCGCGTGGTGGGGGTGGCAGGGATTTGCGGCAGGCGGGTGGGGCCGGTGACGGCGATGGCGCGCGCGCCCGCCTCCACCGCCGGCAGCGCGGTCAAGGCCTGGTCCACCACCACATCCAGCACGCCGGCATGCAGGTCATTGATGGCCGGGCCGCCGCCGCGATAGGGCACCAGCGTATTGCCACCGCCCAGCGCCTTATTCACCATCACCCCGCCCATATGCAGCGTGGTGCCCAGGCCCGAACTGCCAATGGAAAGCCGCCCGGCCCGCCCGCGCGCCTGCAACTCCTCCATATTGGTGATGCCCGATTGGCGGCTGACGATCAGCACCATCGGGTTGGTCGCCACCAACCCGGCGGGCATGAAATCCGCCGGATCATAGGCCAGGCGATTGAACAAATGCTGGTTGAAGGCAAAGACGCCAATATGGCCGAGGAAGAGCAAATGCCCATCGGCGGGGCTGCGCGCCACCCGCGCGGCGGCCACACCGCCCGAGGCGCCGGCCATATTTTCCACCACCACGCTCTGCCCCAGCTTTTGGCTCATTGGCTGGGCGATCAGCCGGCCCATCACATCGGTGGCACCGCCTGCGGCAAAGGGGATGAGGATGGTCACGCTGCGGCTCGGGGCCCAGGCTTGGGCGAAGGCGGGTGTCGCCAGGGGCGCGGCCAGCAGGGCGCGGCGGGTGGTGAGCATGGGATCCTCCAATCTTTATTGATGCAGCATGGCATTTCGCCGAGGAGGCGAGAAGGTCACCCGTCCCAGGCCTGCCGGGGGGGCTAAATCGACAGCATTTGTGCCCCATGGGTCTCGCCCAGAAACCCCACCGCACCGCTCACCACCACCCCCTCCAGCAGCGCAGCACCGCCCAGCCCCTCGGTCATCCGCCCGGAATCGCAAATGCTCAGCCCCACGCCCAGCTCCTGCGCCGCCTCCAGCAGGGCGCGAATACCGGCCACGCCCTGGGCGGTGATTTCGGCCTCGCGCGGGTCAGCCTCCAGCGGGCGGTCGGCCAGCAACAGCCGAATGCCGGCATTGGTGGCAAAGAGGGTAACCGGCCGGCCGAGCGCGGCGGCGGCGGTGGCCATGACCAGCGCATAATGCGCCCGCTCATGCCCACCCGAAATCAGCAGAATACCCAGCGGGTTCATGGCATGGCGTGAATGGTGGGGGCATCGCCGCACAGCGCGCAGCCCGGGTCACGCCGCAGCTTGATGGTGCGCATCCGCGCATCCAGCGCATCCCATAGCAGCAGCCGCCCGGTCAGCGTCTCGCCAATGCCCAGGATCAGCTTCAGCACCTCCGTCGCCTGCAAGCATCCCATGACGCCGGTGACGGCACCCAGCACGCCAGCCTCGGAACAGCTAGGAATCATGCCATCCGGCGGCGGCTCAGGATGCAGGCAGCGATGGCAGGGATTTTTGTCGATATGGCTCTGAAACACCGAAAGCTGGCCTTCAAAGCGCAGCACGGCGGCGGAGACGAGCGGCTTTTTCAGCAGATGGCAGGCATCGCCCAAGAGAAAGCGCGTGGGGAAATTATCGGTGCCGTCGCAGATAATATCGTATTGCGGGATCAGGCTTTTCGCCACTGCCGCATCCATACGCATGGCGTGAATCTCCACCCGGGTCTCAGGGTTGAGCGCCCGCAGCGCCTCGGCCGCACTCTCCGCCTTGTTCTGACCAATCCGCGCGGTGGTATGGGCAATCTGCCGCTGCAGGTTGGACAGTTCCAGCCGGTCATGATCCACCAACCCAATGCAGCCCACCCCCGCCGCCGCCAGATACAGCGCCAGCGGCGAACCCAGCCCCCCCGCCCCCACCACCAACACCCGCGCCGCCCGCAGCCTGGCCTGGCCTACAGCGCCGACCTCACCGAGCAGGATGTGGCGGGAGTAGCGGTGGAGTTCAGCCTCGGTGAAATCAAGATTCATGCGCCGGTAGAGCCAAACCCGCCCGTGCCGCGAGAGGTCTCCGGCAGCACCACCACCTCCTCAAACACCGCCCGAACCACCGGCGCCAGCACCGCCTGCGCCACCCGCATGCCCCGCTCCACCACAAAATCCTCAGCGCCGGTATTGAGCAAAATCACCCCCACCTCGCCGCGATAATCCTCATCAATCGTGCCCGGCGCATTCACCAGCGTCACACCATGCTTCAGCGCCAGGCCCGAGCGCGGGCGGATCTGCCATTCATGCCCCGCTGGCAGCGCCACCCTAAGCCCGGTGGGGATCAGCACCCGCCCGCCCGGCGGAACCACCACCGGCGCGGCCACCGCGGCCAGCAAATCCATCGCCGCCGCCCCGGCCGTGGCATAGGCCGGCAGTGGCAGCCCCTCGGCATGGGCCAGGCGTTGCACCAGAATGGTCATGGACAAAACTCCTTGGCGATGCGGGCGGCGATGCGGCTCGCCACCTCCTCCTTGGGCAGGCGGGGCCAATCCTCCACCCCCTGGGCGGTGACGAGATGGACCCTATTCTCCAGCCCGCCCATCACATCGCCCGACACGTCATTGGCAATCACCCAGTCGCAGCCTTTGCGGGCCAGCTTGGCCTGGGCATGGCCCACCACCTGCTCGGTCTCGGCGGCAAACCCCACAACCAGCCGCGGCCGCGCGGCGTGACGCGAAAGGCTGGCCAGAATATCCGGGTTCAGCGCCATGTTCAGCACCGGCGCGCCGGCACCCGGCTCCTTCTTCATTTTTTGCGTGGCCTCCGCCGCCACCCGCCAATCGGCCACGGCGGCGGCGGCGACAAAAATATCCGCCGGCAGCGCCGCCTCGCAGGCCGCCAGCATCTCGCGCGCGGTCTCTACCCGCTGCACGCGCACCCCTGCCGGGTCCGCCACGCTCACCGGCCCGCTCACCAGCGTGACCCGCGCACCGAGGGCCGCCAGCGCCGTCGCAATCGCATGGCCCTGCCGGCCGGAACTGCGATTGGCGATATAGCGCACGGGGTCAATCGGCTCATGCGTGGGCCCGGAGGTGACCAGCGCATGCCGCCCGGCCAGCGCCCCTGCCCCTGCCCCTGCCCCTGCCCCTGCCCCCGGCCTTGCCTCAGTGAGCGCCGCCAGCAAATCCGCCGGCTCGATAAACCGCCCGGCCCCGCTCTCCGGCTCCGCCATCGCGCCCTCAATAGGCCCGGCAAACCCCACGCCACGGCCGCGCAGCATGGCGACATTCGCCTGGGTCGCCGGGTGTTCCCACATGGCCGGGTTCATCGCCGGCGCAACCAGCACCGGCGCGCGGCTGGCCAGCAGCACGGTGGAGGCCAAATCCGTGGTCAGCCCATGCGCCATTCGCGCCAGCATATTGGCACTCGCGGGGGCCACCACGATCCGCTCCGGCCAGCGCGCCAGCCGGATATGGCCAATGCTCTCCTCAGCCGCCCAAAGATCATGATGCACCGGCCCGCCAGTGAGTGCCGCCACCGCCTCGCGGGTGACGAAACGCGCGCCGCCCTCGGTGAGAATGGCCCGCACCTCATGCCCAGCAGCGCGGGCCAGCCTGATAAACATCAGCGTCTTGAAGGCCGCAACGCTGCCCGAGATGATGACCAGAAGCTTCACGCAAAGCGCCCTTTACCGCCCGCTTTGGAAAGGCAGCGCCTCCCCAAACCCGCAATCACAGCCGCCATCCGGAATGGATCGCCACAATCCCGCCCGAGAGGCTGCGATAGCCCACCTTCTCCAGCCCCGCCTCGCGCATCATCCCCGCCAGCTTTTCCTGGTCCGGAAACATCCGGATGCTTTCGGCCAGATATTGGTAGCTCTCGCTATCCTTGGCGATCCGCTCGCCCAGGCGCGGCAGCACCTTGAAACTCCACAAATCGTAAATCTTCTCCAGCGCCATCACCTCCACCCGGGAGAATTCCAGGCAGAAGAACCGCCCACCGGGCCGCAGCACCCGCCGCGCCTCGCGCAGCACCGCATCCTTATCGGTGCAATTGCGCAGGCCAAACGCCATGGAGATTTTCTCCACCGAACGATCCGGCAGCGGGATTTTCTCGGCATCCACCACCATGAAATCCACCCCCGCAGCCAGGCCCATATTCAGCCCCCGGTCGCGGCCAAGGGCCAGCATGGAGGGGTTGATATCGGTGCAGATCACCCGCCCCATGCCCATCTTCTTCGCGCCCAGCCCGATATCGCCGGTGCCCGAGGCCAGATCGAGCAACGTCTCATGCGGCCGCGGCCCGATCGCATTCAGAAAAACCCGCTTCCAAACCCGATGCAGGCCGAGCGACATGACGTCATTCATCACATCATATTTCGGCGCCACACTGTCAAAGACGGCGCGGACCATATTGGCCTTCTCGGCGCGCGGGACATCGCGATAACCGAAATCGGCGGTGGAGGTGTTCTTCTCGTGGAAGGGTGCATCGCTCATCATCTCGCTCTCTTAGCACAGTGATTCGCATGCCCGAACTGCCCGAAGTCGAAACCGTGATGCGAGGCCTGGCCGCGGTGCTCGTGAGCGCCGTGATAGAGCGCGCCGAGGTGCGCCGGCCCGACCTGCGATGGCCCCTGCCCCCCGGTCTGGCGGCGCGGCTGACCGGCGCGCAGGTGCTGGGATTCCGCAGGCGGGCCAAATACATGCTCATGCGCCTCTCAGGCGGCGATAGCCTGCTGATCCATCTGGGCATGTCGGGCCGGATGGTGGCACGGGCCCGGCATTCCCCCATGGTGATCCGGCTGGAGCCCCAAGGTGGCGCCTCGGACGCGCGCGGCCACAATGCCCCCCCCGAATTGCATGAGCATATCGTGTTGGAAACCGCCGATTGGCGGGTGGGCTTTGTCGATCCCCGCCGATTCGGCGCCATGGACCTCGTCCCCACCGCCGATGAGGATGCCCATCGCTTCCTCGCCGGCCTCGGCCCCGAACCGCTGGAGGATGGTTTTGACGCCGCCGCCCTCTCCGCCGCCCTGGCCGGCAAGCGCACCCCCATCAAGGCGGCACTGCTGGACCAGAAACTTGTGGCGGGGCTGGGCAATATTTATGTGAGCGAGGCGCTCTACCGCGCCCGCATCTCCCCCCTCCGCTTGGCCGAGACCATCCCCGGCGCCCGCGCCGCCCGCCTGGTGCCGGCCATCAAGGCGGTGCTGGCCGAGAGCATTGCCGCTGGCGGCTCCAGCCTGCGCGATTACGTTCGCGCCGATGGCGAGGTGGGCTTCTTTCAGGAACGCTTCGAGGTTTATGGCCGCCAGGACCAGCCCTGCGCCGATTGCCCCGGCGTGCCGCCCTGCCAGGGCATCCAGAAGATCGTGCAATCGGGCCGCGCCAGCTTCTTCTGCCCCCGGCACCAGAAATAGCAGCACCCAGCCCATCACAGGGCCATGGACAGCCTGCCCCGATCGGTGATCCCATCACCTCCACGAAAGGTCAGCGCATAATGCCGGCCACGGGAGGAGAGGCGATGATGCTGCGACGCAGCCTGGGCCTGATGCTGGCCGCACCCTGGGCCGTCCACGCCCAAGCCGAATGGAGCCCCGAGAGGCCCATCCGCATGCTGGTGGGCTTCGCCCCCGGCGGCAGCACCGACACCACCGCCCGGCTGGTCTCCCAGGGCATCGCCCCGGGCCTGGGCCAGCAGGTGCTGGTGGAAAACCGCACCGGCGCCGCCGGCAACCTTGCCAATGAGCATGTCGCCCGCAGCGCGCCCGATGGCTATACGCTGGTGATGGGCTCCATGGGCACCCATGCCACCAATGCGGCGCTCTATCGCAATCTGGGCTTTGACGTGGTGCGCGATTTCGCGCCTGTGTCGCTGGTCGCCCTCAGCGCCTGCCTGATGGTGGTGCGCGCCGATCTGCCGGCGCGCAATGTGGCCGAATTGATCGCCGCCGGCCGCGCCACGCCGGGCGGGCTCAATTGCGGCATCGCCGGTGCGGGCAGTTCGCAGCATTTCGCCGCTGCCCTCTTCGAGCATCAGGCGGGGCTGCGCTTCACCCAGGTGGCCTATCGCGGCGGCGCACCGGCCATGGCCGATCTGGTCTCCCGCCGGCTGGATGTGATGTTCACCCCCGTGGTCGAGGCCATCGAGCAGGTCCGCGCCGGCCAAGTCCGCGCGCTGGGCATCACCCGGCAGGCGCGCTCGGCGCAAATGCCCGATATCCCCGCGGTGGGTGAGGCGCTGCCCGGCTATGTCTTCAATTCCTGGCTGGGCGTCTTTGCCCCCGCCGCCACCCCCGCCCCGGTGGTGCTGCGCCTCTCGCGCGAGGTGGCGCAGGCGCTGCGTCAGCCTGCCCTGCGCGCGAGAATGGAGGCGCTGGGCTATGAAGTCGTGGGCAGCAGCCCCGAGGAATTCGCTGCCCTGCAACGGGCCGAATTGCCGCGCGTGACCGAACTCGTCCGCCTCTCCGGCGCCACGGTCGAATAGAAGATTGGAGAAGACAGCCATGACCACCGCCCTCCCCCGACGCGCCGCCCTCGCCCTGCCCGCCCTCGCCCTGCCCGCCTTGGCGCAAAGCTGGCCCACCCGCTCGCTGCGCATTGTGGTTCCCTTCGGCCCCGGCGGGCCCACCGATGTGGTGGCGCGCATCCTGGCCAATGGGCTCTCAGCCGCGCTCGGCCAGCCGGTGGTGATCGAGAATCGCGGTGGCGCGGGCGGCAATATCGGCGTGACGGCAGCTTCGCGCGCCCCTGCCGATGGCTATACGCTGCTGGTCACCTCGACCGGCTTCGTCATCAATGCCGGGCTATTCCGCAACCCCGGCTACGACCCGGTGCGCGATTTCGTGGCGCTGACCGAAATCGGCGCCTCGCCCGATGTGTTTCTCGCCCGCGCCGAATCGCCCATTCGAAGCCTCGATGAGCTGGTGGAGCGCGCCCGTGCCACCGCGGGGGGGGATGCATTTCACCAATCCCGGCACCGGCTCCACCCCGCATCTGGCGGGCGAGCGGCTGGCGATCATCAAGGGAATCCGCTTTTTGCAGGTGGCCAATAGCAGCGCTGCCCTGGCGGTGCAGGCCCTGCTCGCCGGCAATACCGAGATCGGCGCCACCGCGCTCGCCTCCTCACACAGCCAGATCAAAGCCGGGCGGCTGCGCGCCCTGGCACTCACCGGCCCCGAGCGCTGGTTCGACATGCCCGATGTGCCCACCATGCTGGAACTGGGCTATCCCGATTTCGTCACCGAGACCTTCCACGGCCTCTTCACCCCCGCCGGCACGCCCGATGCGATCAATGCCAGGCTGGCGCGTGAGGCGATGGCGGTGATGAGCCAGCCCGAAACCCTCGCCCGCATGCAGGCGGCCGGCTTTGTGGTCCGCCCCAATGGCCCGCAGGCCCTGGCCAGCCGGGTGAGCCGGGAAGTGACGATGTGGCGCGAGCTGATCGCCCGCGCCGGCATCGCCCAGGAATAGTCTTTACGCCGCCACGGTCTCGGCGGGGGGGTAGTTCAGCTCCACCGCCACCCCATCGGGGTCGTGCAGGAAAAGCTGGGTCTGCTGGTCGCGCGGGATCACCCGCTCCTCGAAGGTGACGCCGCTGGCGCCCAGCCGCGCCTTCATCTCGGCGAGGCCCGTGCAGGAAAAGGCGATATGGTCGAGCAGCCCGGTCGGCCCCACCACCCGCTCCGGCCAGCCGGCCTCGCGCTGCGGGCGGGGTCCGATCAGATGCACGGTCGGGTTGCCGCCGCAATACAGCCAATACCCCTCAAAGCCGAGCGGCGGGCGATAGCCCACCTCCAGGCCGAGCAGATCGACATAGAAGCTGCGGGTGCGCTCCAGATCGAAGGGGCGGATGGTGTAGTGGTTCAGGCCTTCCAACGGCATGTCTTAAGCTCCGGCTCAGAGAAAACGGGGATTGGGGGCAAGGCCCATGAGGTGCTGCCCCACGGTCTCGAAATGATTGCGCCGCCCCTGCACCTGCTGGGTGACGGCATGAATGTCGCGGAAGCGGCGCTCAAAGGGCTGGGTGAGGAAGATCGCCGTCGCCCCCGCCTCGGTCCAGGCGAAATCCGCCACCTCCTTGGCCTGATGGATGGCAAAGGTGGAGGCGAGGCGAATCGCCACCTTCTGGTCGGTGGTCATGCTGCCGCCGGCACTCACATGCTCATAGGTCTCGCTCAGCACGCTGACCAACCCCGCACGGGCGGCGCGCCACTTGCCTTCGGCCCAAGCGAGGCCGCTTTGCAGCACCGGGCTGTCGCGCAGCATGCGGCTGGTGGAGGTGGGGGTCTTCTCGCCCGCCAATTCGACAAAGGCATCGAGCATGCCGCGCGCAATGCCCAGCGCCACGCCGGCAAAGCCCGAGGCATAGAGATGGGTCGTGGTGAATTGATACAGCGTGCTCTCGCCATGCGGGCGGCGCTCATCATCACGGTCGCGCCGCACGGTGAAGGCCTCGGGCACGAAAAGGTCGCTCACGCTATAGGTGTCGCTGCCGGTGCCGCGCAGGCCCATCACCTGCCAGCGATCCACCATGGAGATGCTGCTGCGCGGAAACATCATGGTGCGCTCATAAGGCGTGCCCTCGGCGGTCATCCGCATGCTGCCGTCGCGCTCGCGCACGCGGCAATGGCCGCCAAACCACGTCGCGTGGCGCCCGCCGCTGGCAAAGGGCCAGGTGCCGGTCACGCGGTAGCCGCCATCCACCACCTGGGCGATCTGGTCCGGCCCCACCGTGCCCCAGGCCAGCGCCGCATTGGGCGCGCCCCAAATCGCCTGCGCCGCCTCAGCCTCCATATAGGCCGCGGCCATCGAGCAGCCCGAGGCCTGGCCCACGCACCAGGCGGTGGAGGCATCGGCGCTGGCGATGTGAATCATCATCTGCACATAGGCCTGCGGGCTGATCTCCTCGCCGCCAAAGGCCCGGGGCATCAGGGTGCGGAACATCCGCGCCTCATGCAGCATGGCGAGCAATTCGGGCGGCAATTCGCGCGTCGCCTCAATACGCGGCCCGGCCGCGGCAATATGGGGAACCAGGGCGCGGGCGCGGGCCACCGGATCGGCCGCCAGCACCTCGGCGGGCAAGATTGTTTCGACGGCACGGCTGATGGCTACGCTCACGCCGGTACTCCCTTGAAAGGCCCGGAACTTAGAAAGCCAGGCGGTTGTTGCGCCAAGTTTGACGCCCGGGCGATGCCCCCGTCAATCGGCTGCATGGCCGACTTGACCCGCAACCCAGGTGATGGCCCGATAGGCCCATAAACGCCAGGGCCTGACCCATGGCCAAAAGGGAGGGTAACATGCCCATTCGGTTCACGCGGCGTGCCGCCATGGCCTCTGCCATCGCCATGCCCGCCTTGGCGCAATCCCAGCCGGCCTGGCCGACCCGCCCGGTGCGCATCATCGTGCCCAGCGCCGCTGGCGGCTATGACACTTATGCCAGGCTGATGGCCCCGCGCCTGGCTGAATTGCTCGGCCAGCCGGTGGTGGTGGACAACCGGCCCGGCGCCAATGGCAATATCGGCATGGCCGAGGTGCAGCGCAGCCCCGCCGATGGCCATGTGCTGCTCTTCGGCCATATCGGCGCCATCACCGTCAACACCGCGATCTATCGCAATATGCCGCTCGACCCGGTGGAGGACCTGGCCCCCATCGCGGTGGCCGTGACATCGCCGCTGATCTGGGTGGTGAACCCCGCCTCGCCCTTCCAGGACATGCCAGGGCTGGTGGCCCGGGTGCAGGCCGAGCCGGATCGTTGGAATTATGCCAATCCCAGCTCCGGCTCGATCAACCATCTGCTGGTGGAGGATTTCAAGCTGCGCCATAGGCTGGTGATGCCCGGCGTGCCCTATCGCGGCACCCCCCAGGCGCAAATGGATGTGGTGTCCGGCCAGGTGCCCATCATGGTCGATAGCCTGGGCGCGGGCTGGGGGCATGTTTCGGCCGGGCGGGTGCGGGCCCTGGCGGTGACGGGCGCACAGCGTTCCGAGCGGCTGCCGGCGGTGCCCACCATGCTGGAGCTGGGGCTCGATGCGCGCGAGGTGGTGGCCTGGTACGCCTTCATGGCGCCGCGCGCCACGCCGGGGGCGGTGATCGAGCGGATGAATGCCGCAGTGAACCAGGTGCTGGGTGAGGAGGCGATGATCGGCCGCCTGCGCGAGTTGGGTGCCGCACCACGGCGCAGCACGCCAGCCGAATCGCAGGCCTTCATGCGCGCCGAGCGGGAGAATTGGGGCCGGGTCGCGCGGGCAGGAAATATCGTAGTGGAATAGGCGCTCTCAGCCGCCGATCAGGCGCTGCCGCAGCCGCCGCGAGAGCCAGTCAATCGCCATCACCATCATCACCATCATGATGATGATGAAGGCCACCTCGTCCCAATGCCGCACGCGGATCCGCTCGGCGATCTGCAGCCCGATGCCACCCGCCCCCACCACGCCCAGAATGCTGGCCGAGCGGGTATTGCTCTCAAAGAAATACAGCGCGTGGCCCAGCATGATGGGCGCCACCTGCGGCAATATCCCAAAGCGCATCACCAGGGTGGGTGAGCCGCCGGCAGCGGCAATGCCCTCGGCCTGCTTCTTCTCGGCATTCTCGATGGCTTCGGCATAGAGCTTGGCCAGCACGGCGATATCGGCGGTCGCGATCGCCAGCACCCCCGCGAGCGGCCCCAGCCCCACGGCGCGGACATAGGCCAGCGCCCAGATCAACTGATCCACGCCGCGCATGCCATCCAAGACCCGGCGCAGCGAAAACCGGAACAGCACGCTGCTCGCCACATTGCGTGCGCCCAGAAAACCCAGCGGTACGGCCACAACGGCCGCGATGAATGTCCCCAGAAAAGCCATGGCCAGGCTCTCAGCCAGCCCTTTGAGGATATCCAGCCACAATTCACCCGGCGATGGCGGGATCATCAGGCGGATAATCACCCCCAGGCCCTGCAAGCCATTCCAAAGCCGCCAAGGCGTTACATCAAACCACCACAGCGTGGCCAAAAGCCAAGCCACAAAGCCGGCCAGACCCAGAACCCGCCAGACCCGCACCGCCCCGCTGGGCCCAAAGGCCGCAGGCAGCCTGGCCCGCCGAGCCTGCACCTCGGCCGGGCTGAGGCTATGGCCGCCGGGATTGATCGCCCCGCTCACGACACCGCCTCAATCACCCGCCGGCGCAACGCGTCAGAGGCCAGATCAATGCAAACCACCGCCAAAATCACCAGCAGGATAATGGCGCTGATCTCCTCATAATAATTGAAGCTGATCACCTTATAGAGCTCCTCGCCAATGCCCCCCGCGCCGACAAAGCCGATCACGCTGGCCGAGCGCAGATTGATCTCAAAGCGCAGCATGGCGTAGCTGAGCAGGTCTGGTGCCGCCGCCGGCAGCACCGCATAGCGGCAGGCCTGGAACCACGACCCGCCCGAGGCCCGCACCCCCTCCCATGGCCGCATCTCGATATTCTCCATGGCATCGGCGAAGAGCTTTCCCAAAGCCCCGGCCGTGTGCAGCGCAATGGCCAATATCCCCGCCAGCGCGCCTACACCAAAAGCCCAGACGAAGATCAGGGCAAAGACAATTTCCGGCACGGTGCGGGTGGCTTCCAACAGCCGCCGCGCTACCTCGCTCATCCAGCCCGGCAGGCCCAGATTGCGCGCGGCGGGAAAGGCCAGCAGCAGCCCCGCCGCAGCCCCCATCAAGGTGGCAAGGGCTGCCATCTGTGCTGTCTCAAACAGCAGCAGCCCCCAATCGTCCAGACGATACATCCAAAACGCCAGCGAACCCTCGGTATCAGTGCCAGCGAAGAGCTTGCCCCATTCCAGCGACGGGGCGATGCGGCTGAAATATTCGCCAATCCGCGGCAGGCCCGCCCATAAGGTGGCGGGGTGGAATTCGCTCACCCAGCCCGCCATCAGCAGGCAGGCCAGCAGGATGGCGCCGCCCAGCAGGGTGGCGTTGCGGCGCTGCCGGCGCAATTCACAAAAGGCGGCCTCCATCCTGGCCACCGGGCCATTGGCGGGCCTTGCCATGCCGCTCACGCGCGCCGCCTGCGCGCGGCCGCTTCCTCGCGCCGCATATCGATGAAGAGCTGGTACTCCTCATGGCGCACCTCGCGGAAACCCAAGCCCTCGCCGCGCGCGATCTGGCGAAAAACCTCCGGCCGCGCGCCGGGCAGCGCCAGGTAGAAGCGCATAATATCCTCTCGAAATTCTGCAGGTAGATCAGTGCGCATGGTCAGCGGGCCATTCTGGATCGGCCGGCTTTGCCAGATGATGCGGAACTCACCCGCCCGCAGCATGCCCTTCTCCACCATGGCGCGGAGATTGCCGCGGCTAAAGCCGCGGGCGGCATCGCCAGTGCCCGAGCCCCAGGTCACCGCCGCGTCATATTGCCGTTGCAGCATGGCAACCACCGCCTGCTCATGCCCACCACCAAAGCCGGTGCGGCCGAAATACTGCCCCGCCTCCACCCCGATCCCGGCGCGGCGCAGTTCAAACCGGGGAATGAGGTAGCCCGAGGCGGAGTTGGGGTCAGCCCAGGCCAGGCTGCGTCCGCGCAGGCCTTCGAGGTCATTGATGCCGCTATCGGCGCGGACCACAATGACCGAGATATAGCTGGTCGAGCCATCCTCACCCTCGATGGTGGCGATGGGCTGCACGCCGCCATTGGTGTCGATCCAGGTGCCGGCATAGGCGGAGGCACCGAGTGCGGCGTATTCGATCTGCCGCGCGCCGAGTGCCTGCTGCACGCCGGCATAGTCGGAGGCGGGCATGAGCCGTACCGGAACCCTGAAAGTCTCCTCGAGCAGCGTGCGCAGCCCGTCGAAGCGGGCAAGCCGATCCGCCTCATTTTCGCCGCCCATCAGGCCGACACGGATTTGCGGCACCGCCTCCGCCCAGGCGCGGCGGCCGGGTTCGGGCAGTGTATGCCCGCCCTCGGCGCTGCGCCGCGGCCGCCAAGCATCGCCGCCCTGGCCGCGCGCCCAGGCGGGGGCCCAGGCGGGGGCCCAGGCGGGTGCCAAGGCGGGCGCCAGAAGCGCTGCGCCAAGAAGGGCACGGCGAGGCAAAAGCATGCAGGTCATGGCAGTCTCGACGAGGTGAGGTTCAGGAACGCCGGCGCCGCTCGGCCGCCTCTTCGCGGCGCATATCCACCAGAAACTGGAACTGCTCATGCGTCACGGTGCGGTAGCCCGTGCCGCCGCCGCGCTCGATCTGCTCGTAGATTTGCGGATGGGTCTTGGGCAGCGCCAGGTGGAAGTTGGTGATGTCGTCCTTGAACGCCTGGGGCAGTTCACGGCGCACCGTCAGCGGGCCGTTGATAATCGGGTCGGAACTCCAGATGATCCGAAGGTCACGCATGTTCAGCATGCCCTTATCGACCATCGCGCGCAGATTCCCACGGCTGAAACCCTGCTCCAGATCGCCCTGGCCGGAGGCCCAGGTCACCGATGCGTCGTATTGCCGCTGCAGCACGGCCACCACCGCCTGCTCATGTCCGCCGCCAAAACCGGTGCGGGAGAAATACTGGCCGCTCTCCACCGCAATATTCTGTCGCCGCAGCGCAAAGCGCGGCACCAGATAGCCCGAGGTGGAATTCGCATCGGCCCAAGCCAGCGACTTGCCGCGCATCCCCGCAAGGTCGGTAATGCCGCTATCGGCGCGCGTCACCATCACAGCGATATAGGAGATCGAGCCATCGCGCTCCTCGGGCACCATCAGTGGTTCAACCCGGCCATTGGTGTCGATCCAGGTGCCGGCATAGACCGAGGGCCCCATGCCGGCGATTTCAATCTGCCCGGCCGAGAAGGCCTGCAGCACGCCGGCATAATCCGAAGCGGCGAAGAGCCGCACGGGAATGTCGAAGGTGCTGGCCAGCAAGGCCTGATAGGCGCCGAAGCGACCCAGCCGGTCGGCCTCGTTCTCGCCACCCAAGAGGCCGATGCGCAGTTGCGGCACCTGCGCAGCCCAGGGCTTGCGGCCGGTGGGAGGCATGGCGGTTGCGGCATCTGCGCTGCGGCGCGCGCCAGGGGCCACCTGAAGCGCCGCAGCGGGCGATCCCGTCTGGGCCATGGCGGAAAACAGCGGCGCAGCGGCAAGGCCAGCGCCGAAGAGACGGCGTGAAAGCATGGTGGTCTCCTGTTGTTGAAAGTTCAGACGAGCGCGCCGGATGGCATAGGCATCATGGCGGCACTTGGGGGTTCGGCGGCATGAAACTCCGCCTCGCTCACGCCATAGATCTGCGCCACCCGCTCGGCGGTGAGTTCCCCCGGCAGGCCATCGAACATCACCCGGCCCGAATGCATGGCGATGATCCGGTCGCAATAAGCGCGCGCGGTGTCGAGATGGTGCAGATTGACCAGCACTGTCAGCCCATCCTGCCGGTTCACCTGCCGCAGCGCATCCATCACAACCCGGGCATTTTGCGGGTCGAGGCTGGCAATCGGCTCATCGGCCAGCAGGATGCGCGGCTGCTGCATCAGCGCCCGGCAAATCGCCACGCGCTGCTGCTGCCCGCCCGAGAGCGTATCAGCGCGCTGCAAGGCGGTGCCGAGCAGATCAAACCGATCCAGTGTGGCCAGCGCCATGGCCCGCTCCTCGGCAGAGAATTGGCCAAAAAGCGAAGCCAGATGGGCCAGCATGCCATGGCGGTGGTTCAGCCGCCCGATCAGCACATTGGTCAGCACATCAAGCCGCTGCACCAGGTTGAATTGCTGGAAGATCATCGCGCAGCCGGTGCGCCAGTCGCGCAGGGCCTGGCCCTGCAATTGGCTCACCTCCTGCCCGCCAAAACGGATGCTGCCCGCCGAAGGCTCGGCGAGGCGGTTGAGCAGGCGCAGCAAGGTGGATTTGCCCGCACCAGAGCGGCCGATGATTCCCACCATCTGGCCATCGGGAATGCATAGCGACACCTGGTCCACCGCGCGCACCGCGCCGTATTGCCGCGTCAATCCCTCGATCTCAAGCATGGCTTTACCTTGAATGAGCGGCGGCGATAGACGGCAAAAGTTGCAATTGAATGACGGTTTGACGAAAGCCTCGTGGCAGTGCAACGCCGCTCAGCCAGCCAGACGTGACGGAGGGTCAATTTTATGATACCCATGCAGGGCGATAGGGGATGTCGGTGCTCGATTTGCACTTTGTTCAGGCCATTGCCGGTACAAAGGCGTCAGACCTCCTCGGCGCAATGCCATGCGATGGCGCGTGACAAGGGGGCTGAGGGCCGGATGGCTCGATCACCCGCGCGTGCCTTGGTGACGGCATAAGGCGAGAATTCCAGGTGGCCGCGCTACTGCCAGGCGCGGTGATTGAAAGGTTTGCTCCATGCCCAGTGCCAAGCGGCCGAAAGCCGAAAGCGACGCAACCCCGGCCAAGGCCGCCCAGGGGCCTGGCGGCGCCAAAACCGCCTCGCCCGCCGCTAAGCCAGCGGCGAAACCAGCCGCCAAACCAGCCGCCACGCCCCCCGGGGCAGCGGCGGAGAGGAAACCAGCAGCAAAGGCCGCACCAGCCGCCACCACCAAAACCGCCGCCACCAAACCCGCCACTGCGAAGACCCCCGCCGCCAAAAAACCCTCCGCCCAGACACCTCCCGCCCAGGCACCCGCAGTCCAGGCACCCGCAGTCCAGGCACCCGCCGTCCAGGCACCCGCCGCCCGGGCACCCACCGCCCGGGCCCCCGCCGCCGAAGGCGCATCCACCAAAGCCGCAGGGCCGGCAGCAAAGCCCGATTTGAAAGACATTGTGACCCAAACCGCCAAGCCAGCCGCGAAAACCCGTTCCAAGCCAGCCGCGGCGCCTGCGGCAGAACCCGCCGCCCCCCCTGCCCCAGCCCCACGCAAGGCCATGAGCAATGCCGCCGCGGCCCAGGCGCTGATGGCCTCGGCCACGGCCAGCAAGGAGGCCGCTGCGCGCAACGCCGCCAAAGCCGCCGCCGATAAGGCCGCCGCCGAAGCCGCCGCCGCCCCCCCCCCCCCCCCACCGGTGCAGACCATCTCGCCACCCATCGCCCAACGCCCGGGAATGTCGCGCCCCGGCATGCCCGGCATGCGCCCCGCTTTCAGCATCACGCCGCGCATGCCCATGGGCGCGCTGCGCAGCGGTGGCATGGCCGAGGCCCAGGCCGGCGCCCCCAAAGCCCCGCCGGTCAAGGTGGATTTCCGCACCGGCGACATGGTGGTCTATCCCACCCATGGCGTCGGCACGGTCCAGGGCATTGAGGATGTGAATGTGGCGGGAATTTCCCTGCAGGTGATCACCGTCACCTTCGAGGAAAACCGCATGACGCTGCGCGTGCCCACCAACAAGGCCGCCAGTGCCGGCCTACGCAAACTGGCCGGCCCCGCCCTGGTGAAACTCGCGCTGGACACGCTGAAGGGCCGCGCACGCATCAAGCGTACCATGTGGTCCCGCCGCGCCCAGGAATATGAGGCGAAGATCAATTCGGGCGATCCGGTCGCCATCGCCGAAGTCGTGCGCGACCTCTTCCGCAATGCCGGCCAGCCGGACCAATCCTTCTCCGAACGGCAAATCTATGAGCAGGCGCTTGACCGCTTGGCCATGGAATTCGCCGCCATCGAGAAAACCGACAAGCCCACCGCCATCGAGCGGCTGATCGCCCATATGCGCAGCGCCGAAAAACCCGGCGCTAAGCCCATCGAGGAACCGATCGAGGAAGAGTGATCAGGGCCCAGGCCGGGCCATTGCCAATTCATCATTCCAAGGAATATGATATCGCTATCTTGAAGGATCCGCCCCCGCCTTGGCATCTCCCCATCCGGCCATGAAATCCCAGCCCCGGGCGGCACTCCTCGCCCTATCTGCTCTATTGGGGCTGGCGGGATGCGCCGGCGAAAACCCTTTTACGCGCCATGTCAGCCAATGTTCTGATGGCGGCTTCCCCCCGGGAAGCCAGGGCTTCGCGCCTTGCATGTCCGGCAGCACGGCGCGAGCGGCGGAATCAGCCGATGAACGGCGCGAACGGCAGCGCTGGTTGGCTCGGCTTGAGCGCGAGCGCATCGCCGCCGAGCAAAGGGTGCGCGATGAACAGGGCGCGGTGATTGGTATGCGGCGTTAGCGCCGAATCTGTTCATGCGGCGTCAGGCAGGGGCGCTGCCCCTGCACCCCGGCAAGAAACTCAGTTTCTTGCATCTTCGATATGTCCGCTCTTGATTGGGGTTAGGATTTTATTGACTATTGCGAGACATTGAATTACAATATCTTCCGTTTTGCTGTTTGTATAATTGAATCCGTCTTGCCTCCATGCGCGGTCTTGGCATGCCGGCCTCGCGGCGGCCGTGCCGCCGCCAAACCCGCATCGAACACGGCCGCGGCAATTTGTCCGAATACGACATGTTTTACATTTCAGAGCCTTGGCGTGGCCCCTCGCCTTATCCGGCCAGCGCCCGCTTCGCCGCCTCAGCCAAGAACCCCGAGGCATAGGGCAGCACATCATCGGAGAAATCATAACCGGCATTGTGCAATTCCCGCCCAGCCTCGGCCGGGCCATTGCCAATCCAGACAAAGGCGCCGGGCACCTCCGCCAGGAACCAGGAAAAATCCTCGCCCGTCATGGCCGGGGGCATGTCACGCCGCAGCGGCGCCACCGCCGCCGCCGCCCCTGCGGCAATCTCCCGCTCAGCGGCCGAATTTGCCGTCACCGGCACACCGCGGGAGAAATGCGCAATGGCCGAAAGGCCAAAGCTCGCCGCCACACCCGCCGCCACTTCGCGAATCCGCTGCTCGATATAATCGCCCACCGACTCATCGAGCCAGCGCGCGGTGCCCATCAATTCCGCCCTGCCAGCAATCTGGTTCTGCGCCTCGCCCGCGCGGGCGATGGTCACGCTCACCACACCACTCGCCAGCGGGTCCACGCCCCGCGCCACGATGCTTTGCAACGCCACAATGGCATGGCCCAACCCCAGCATGGGGTCGCGCGTCATATGCGGCAGCGCGGCATGGCCCGAATGGCCCTCAAAGGCGATATCAAACCGCGCACCCGCCGCCATCACCGCCCGCTCATGCACCGCAACCGTGCCCACCGGCAGGCCAGGCCAATTGTGCCAGCCAAAAATGCGATCCATCGGAAAACGCTGGAACAGCCCATCGGCGATCATCGCCCGCGCGCCGCCACCGCCCTCCTCCGCCGGCTGGAACACCAGCTGCACCGTGCCCGACCAGGAGGTGTCATCCAACAACAGCTTGGCCGCGCCCAGCAGCGCCGTGGTATGGCCATCATGGCCGCAGGCATGCATCACGCCCGGGATGGTGCTCGACCAGGGCAGCGCCAGATTGGTTTCCTGGATCGGCAGCGCATCCATATCAGCACGCAGCCCCACCGCCCGATTCGCCCCCTGGCCACTGCCCCGCCGCAGGGTTGCCACCACGCCATGGCCGCCCACGCCGGGGGTGATCTCGCTCACCCCCAATTCGCGCAGCTTCTCAACCACGAAGGCCGCAGTGTGCTGCTCATGCAAGGTCAGGCCCGGATGGGCATGGAGGTGGCGTCGCCATTGGGTGAGGCGATGATGCAGGCTTGGGTCCATTGGTTGAGGTTACGGGCCCCAGCGCGACTTGCCCAGTGCAGCCGCCGCCGCTTCAGCAAGGGCCCGTTCATATTTTGCCTTCATTCTGGGCGCCCCCACCAGGAGGCGGATGATCCATGGCAGTGCCTCTGCCCCAATACCCTTTCCAGCCCATGCCGCTGGTCACGGCAATGGCGCTTGCCCGGGCGGCCTTCGATTCCATCAAATCGCATGGGCTTGCGCCGCTGCCGCCCTATTACGCCGTGTGGTTCGAGCATCACGCCGGCAGCCTGCCCGAATTGAGTGAGGCGCTGGAAGCTGCGATCAGCGGGGGTGTGGTCAATGATTCGCTGATGCGCGAACTCAATGCCCGCCACCTCGAACATCTGCCCGAATTCAGCGTGTTGAGCGATGCGCTGACCCGGCTCAGCGGCACCCTGAAGGAGGCGATGAGCAGCCTCGATACCCATGGGGCCGACACCGCCGCCTTCAGCAATGCCCTCGATGAACTCTCCACCGGCCCGGCACCGGATGCGCAGCGCCTGCGTGAAGCGCTCTCCCGGCTGGCCGATGAAGCCCGCGAAATGGCCCGCCGCAGCAAGCAGATGAGCGGCCAACTCGCCGCATCCACCCAGCAGATCGAGCATTTGCGCTCCGAATTGCAGGATGCGCGGCGCGATGCGATGACCGATGCGCTGACCAGCCTGCCCAATCGCCGCGCCTTTGACGAAACCCTCCAACGCATGGCCACCGCCACCGAGGGCAGTGGCGAGCCTCTCAGCCTTATGCTCGTCGATATCGACCATTTCAAACGGGTGAATGACCGCTTTGGCCATCCCGTGGGCGATGCGCTGTTGCGCCGCACCGCCTCGACCATCCGCAATGGCCTGCCGCTGGGGGGCATGGTGGCACGCTTCGGGGGCGAGGAGTTCGCGGTGCTGCTGCCCGGCCAGAACCTCGCAACCGCAATCGAGGAGGCGGAGCGTCTGCGCCTGGCGGTATCGGGCCAGCGCCTTGCCATGCGCCGCAGCGGTGAGAGGTTGAGCGATGTCACCATCTCACTCGGCCTGGCCGAACTCCTACCCGGCGAGGATGTGGCCGCCACGCTCGAAAGGGCGGATAGCGCGCTCTATCGCGCCAAGCAGGAGGGCCGGAACAGGGTGTGCTGGGAGCCTATGGCAGCGCCAGTCGCCGCATCCCACGCCACAATTTCCGCCACACCACGCTACGCCACGGTGAAAAACTGGACCTGAACGCCCCAAAGCCAGCAGATTTGGGGCTGAGGCTTTTGACGCCCAGCCGCCCCAGATCAGCCGCCCCAGATCAGCCGCCCCAGGTCAGCCACCCCAGGTCAGCCGCCCCAGATCAGCCGCCGCAGGTCAGCCGCCGCGGTTCACAACCCGTTCAATTTCGGCGCGCACCGCGCGCTCCACAATGCCCGGCAAGTGCTTGTCCAGCCATTCCTTCAGCATGGGGCGGACTTCCTCGCGCACCACATCCTCAATGGTGGGACCGCCGCGGGAGATGGCGCTGCCGCGCTCCTGCGTCACCGCACGCACCAGTTGGCCCACCGAAGCGGCGGCGGCAGCGGCGGCGGCGGGGGCCACCAGTTCAGGGGCGGACAGCAGCGCTGCGGGCTCCAGCAATGGCGCCGGCACCGGCGCAACAAAGGCAGGCTCCGCCGCAAAGGCGGGAATGGCCGCGAGGGCGGGCACCGCTTCGGGCTGCGCCGCGGGGTGGGGGGGCGCCTGGGGGAGTGGTGCCTGGGGGAGTGACGCCTGGGGTTCGCTCACCAGCATCTCCTCGGTCAGCACCAAAGGTTCAGCGCGGGTTCCGGGCTTTGTGGCGGGCCCGGCCGAGCCCTCATCCTCGTTCAGGATCTTGCGGATCGAGGCGAGGATATCATCCATCGATGGCTCGGCGCCTGGCTTGTTATTCCCCGTTCCACTCATTGGCCTCAGCCCTTCAGCGGGTTGTGGTGGCGGCGGCCGAGCGCGCATAGTCGCCCAGGCCAACCCAGCGGTCACGCACGGCGTTGTAATAGGCACGCATGTCGTAGAACTCGACCGGCAGGCCGAGATCCTGCGCCGTCAGCCGCCCCACGGCGGAGGCGACGGAGTAGGAGGCATTGATATTATCTGCCAGCGCCCGCACCAGGGAGACGCGGGCATTGAGCAATTCCTGCTCGGCGTTGAGCACGTCGAGCGTGGTGCGGCTGCCCACAATGGCCTCGCGCTGCACGCCATCAAGGGCGATTTCCTGCGCGCGGATCTGGGCGCGGACGCTTTCCACCTGGGCGCGGGTGCTGCGCAGGGCCTCCCAGGCGCTGGTGGCCTGCTGCACGGCCACGGCCCGGGCATCGGCCACCAGCGAACGCTGCCGCTGAGCCTCCTGCCGCGCCTGGCGAACCTGGCTGTATTCCGCGCCACCTTGGTAGATCGGCACGGAGAGGTTCGCCGTCACCTGCCCGCCATTGACCCGGCTATGTGGCACGGCGGCATTGTCGTTGCGGAAAGCCTGGCTGGTCACGCTCACCTGCGGCATCAGCGCGGAGAGCTGGATGTCGATGGCATCGCGCGAGGCGGCCTCGTCGAACAAGGTCGCCACCACGGCGGGGTTGTTATTCGCCGCCTGCTCCTGCGCCGCCTGGGCGCTGCGCACCGGGGCCTGCAAGGGCTGCGGCGCGACCAGGCGCTGCGGCGCCTGGCCGACCAGGCGCTGGAAGGTGGCGCGGGCAATCTCGAGTTGGCCCTCGGCCTGGGCGCGGGTGGCCCGCGCGCCGGCGAGGCGCGATTCGGCCTGCGCCACGTCGGTGCGGGTGATTTCACCCACCCGGAAGCGCTCATTGGTGGCTTGCAGCTGGCGGGTGAGCACCTGCTCGTTATTGATGTTCAGCCGCACCTCCTCCTGCGTGCGGATGACCGCGATGTAGGAATTGGAGGTGTCCAGCATCACGCCCTGCTCCACCGCATAGAGGCGGGCGCGCTGGGCGAGCACCCGATTCTCCGAATTGCGGACGGAGGCGATGGTGCGCCCGCCGCGATAGATCGGCTGCGTCATCTGGATGCTGCCGGTGGCGAAGGTGCGCTCCTGCCGCTGGGTGGTGGAGATGAAGTTCGAAGCCCCGGTAAAGCCTGTCTCACGGCTGACGATATTGGCCGAGGGATCGCGAAAGTAATTGCTGTTGTCGTTGCGAAACACCTGCGCCTGGCTGCGGGTTCGCTGATCGGCCGCACCGGCGCTGCCGCTCACCACAACGGTCGGCCGCCAGCCTGACAGGGACTGGGGGACGCTCTCATCCACAGTGCGCAATTGCGCGCGCGCCGCCAGCAGGGTGGGGTTATTGGCATAGGCCGTGGCCAGCGCATCCTGCAGCGACTGCGCCGAGGCGGGCATGGCAGCGGCGAGAATACCAGCCGTGACCATGGCAGCAGCGGATTGGCGGTTCGTCGGCTTGCTTGTCATGTCATCCTCATCGGGTCGGCGGCAGTTCGGTTGACCTATTGGAGCAGTGCGAGATGGGGCTGCTTTTAGTCCGCTGGCAAGCTCTTCTCGCATGAGGCAGGTTAACGCAATGGCGCGCTTGACGCCACAAGCGGCAGCTAGCGCCCTAAAAGACAAAACTGGGGGCAGGCGCGAAGCCGGGCAGCGCTGGCGCGGTAGCATCCATCACCGGGCTCATGAAGATTTTGCCATGCAGCTTGGTGCCCAGCACGGCCTGGGGCACCGCATCGGGGCGGGTTTGCACCATGGCCACGCGGCCACCCTCGGCCAATTGCGCCGCAATTGCCTCTGGCAGGGCGGGCACCGCGCCATCGATCAGAATGATTTGGTATGGCGCAGACGCAGCATAACCCAGGGCCAATGGCCCCTGCACCGCCAGCGGCACCGCACCGGGCAGCACGACCGGCCAGGCCTGGCGGGCGATGGCCAGCAGGGCGCCATCCTCCTCCAGCGCGGTCACCACAGCGCCCAGATCAGCCAGCACGGCGGCGGCGTAACCGCTGCCCGCGCCGACAACCAGGGCGGATTCGCCAAGCCGCGCCGCGGCGGCCTGCAGCAGCCGGGCCAATATCATGGGCGCCATCATCGCCCGGCCCGGGGCCAGCGGCACGGCCTCATCGGCATAGGCGCGCGCCTGGGCAGCGGCCGGCACAAAGGCCTCGCGCTCGAGCCTGGCCATGGCGGCCAGCACCAGGGGATCAGTCACCTTATTGGGGCGAAGCTGCCCATCGACCATGAATTTGCGCGCCGCCGCGTATGCCATGGAAACCCTGCCTCATCTTTGTTGCCGCGTTATACCGGCAGCGCGGCCCGCTTGACCATGGGCGGCAGGCACACGATAGAGAGGGTGTGAGGTCCGATGGCCGAGTGGTCAGGCATGGGACTGCAAATCCCCCTACGGCGGTTCGATTCCGCCTCGGACCTCCAACTCCTCATTTTTTGTGATGTTGGCGGCGATGATGGCCGGCTCGGTGCCGTTTGGGCGGCATTCGGCCTGCGCGCTGCGCCCGCAGAGGGGAAGGCCGCACCCGATAGGCGGGTTTTTGGCCAAAGGGGGTGAAAAATTGGCGTGCCCAGCTGGATTCGAACCAGCGGCCTGAAGCTTAGAAGGCTCCTGCTCTATCCAACTGAGCTATGGGCACATAGGCGGGGCGGGAATGGCATAGCAGGCAACTGCCCGCTCAATGCGTCCAATTCTCCGCCCGGCCATATTTGAAATTATCGGCATAGACCTTCGGCTTGATGGCCTTCACCCCCGCCGGCAGGGCCTCCACAGCGTAATCAAGGCCTTGCGCCTCGGCATAGGCCCGCGCTGCCTCCAGCGTGTGGAAGCGCAGCTTCACCTGCCGTTCCGTCGAAAGCCCGCCCGACCAGCCGGTCACCGGGTCCAGCCGGGGCCGGGCATCGGGGGCGAATTCAAGCAGCCATTGGCCCAGGCCCGCCTGGCCGGATTGCATGGCCGAGCGCGGGGGGCTGTAAATTCGTGCCTTTGGCATTGTCATGCTCATCGCAAACCTCGTCTCAACCGGTGCTTTATAGCGGCATCTGGTCGCAGCGCCCAGCCGGTGGCAAGCTCGCCGTCAAAGAGGGGGAACGCCCATGCCCGAAGCAAGCCTGATCATCCGCGGCGGCCAAGTGGTCGATGGCAGCGGTACTGCGCCCTATGAAGCCGATATCGCCATCGCCGATGGGCGCATCGCCGCCATCTCCCGCCACATCACCGCCCCGCGCGGCACGCCCGAGATCGATGCGCGCGGCCATGTGGTCACGCCGGGCTTTGTCGATATCCACACCCATTATGATGCGCAGGCGACATGGACGTCGCAAATCCTCTCCTCCTCGCTGCATGGCGTCACCACCGCCTTGCTGGGCAATTGCGGCGTGGGTTTCGCCCCCTGCCGGCCGGAAAGCCGCGATATGCTGGTCAAGCTGATGGAGGGTGTGGAAGATTTGCCCGAGGTGGTGCTGACCGAGGGCCTGCCCTGGAATTGGGAATCCTTCCCCGAATACCTCAACGCCCTCGAATCCCGCCCCTATGACATGGATATCGCAACCCAGGTGCCGCATGCGGCGCTGCGGGTGCATGTGATGGGCCGGCGTGGTTTCGAGCGTGAGCCCGCCACCGCCGAGGACCGCGCCGCCATGGCCCGCCTGGCGCGCGAGGGCATTGCCGCCGGGGCGCTCGGCTTTTCCACCTCCCGCGCCATCGCCCATCGCACCCTGGCCGGCGAGCCCACCCCCACGCTGGGCGCGGCCGAGATCGAGCTGGCCGAAATCGCCGCCGCACTGGGTGGCGGCTGGATGCAATTGATCTCCGATTTCGATGACCCGGCAGAGGAGGAATGGGAGCGGCTGGTCCGCATCGCCCGGCTCTGCGGCCGGCCGATGACGTTTTCCCTGCTGCAACGCGAATCCAAGCCCGATTTCTGGCGCTGGCTGCTGGAGCGCGTCTCGGCCGCCAATGCCGAAGGGCTGTCCATCACCGGCCAGGTGATGGGCCGCCCGGTGGGGCTGATGTTCGGCTTCGAACTCAGCCAGCACCCCTTCCACACCCGCAGCGCCTTCCGCGAGATCGCCCATTTGCCTATGCCCGAGCGCGCTGCCGCCCTGCGCGACCCGGCACGGCGCGCGCGCATCCTGGCCGAACCCTGCGACCCGGCCCTCGCCGCGCGGCTGACCAATTACAGCCGCATCTATAAGCTCACCACCGATTACGAGCCGCCGCCCGAAGCCTCCATCGCCGCCCAGGCCGCCGCCCAGGGCCGTGACCAGGAAGACCTCTGCTATGACTGGATGCTGGAGGATGATGGCCGCGCCATCCTCAACCGGCCGCTGCTGAATTACGCCCATGGCAATCTCGACGCGATCCGCGACATGGTCACCCACCCGCATACCCTGATGGGGCTGGGCGATGGCGGCGCGCATGTCGGCTATATCTGCGATGCCTCGGCGCCCACCCATATGCTTACCCATTGGGTGCGTGACCGGGCACGGGGTGCGCGGCTGCCGCTGGAATTCGCGGTCAAACGCCTCTCGGCCGATAATGCGGCGGCGCTCGGCCTGCATGATCGCGGCCAATTGGCTGTGGGCCGGCGCGCCGATATCAATGTGATCGATATGGAGCGGCTGGGGCTGGAGCGGCCGGTGATGCGCTATGACCTGCCCGCCGGCGGCAAGCGCCTGGTGCAGGGCGCCACCGGCTATGCTGCCACCCTCGTTGCCGGCCAAATCGTCCATGCCCATGGCCAGGCCACCGGCGCCCTGCCCGGCCGTCTCATTCGCGGAGCACAATCATGAGCCACGACCTCGTCATTCGCGGCGGCCATGTGCTGGATGGCACCGGCCGCCCCGGCTTCGCCGCCGATATCGCCATCGATGGCGGCATGATCAGCGCCATCGGCACGGTGCCGGCGCGCGGCGCGGAGGAAATCAACGCCCATGGCCTGCTGGTCACCCCGGGCTTTGTCGATATCCACACCCATTATGATGGCCAGGCGGTGTGGGACAGCCACCTCGCCCCCTCGGCCTGGCATGGTGTGACCACGGCGCTGATGGGCAATTGCGGCGTGGGTTTCGCCCCCTGCCGCGCGGCGGATCGCGACACGCTCATCGCGCTGATGGAAGGTGTGGAGGATATCCCCGGCCCCGTGCTGCATGAGGGGCTGAACTGGTCCTGGGAGAGTTTCCCCGAATATCTCGACGCGCTGGAACGCCGCCCGCGCGACATTGATATCGGCGCGCTGCTGCCCCATGGCGCGGTGCGGGTGCATGTGATGGGCGAGCGGGCGCTGCGCCTCGACAATGCCACCACGGCCGAGATCGCCGCCATGCGCGAATTGACCCGTGAGGCAGTCGCCGCCGGTGCCTTCGGTGCATCCACCAGCCGCACCATCAGCCACAAGACCCTGGCCGGCGACCCCACGCCCACGCTGAAAGCGCAGGAAGAAGAACTGGCCGGCCTCGTCGCAGGCATGAAGGATGGCGGCGGCGGCCTGCTCGAATTGGTGAGCGACTGGAACACCCCAGACCCGGCGCATGAATTCGCGATGGTGCGCCGCATCGCCGAAGGGTTCCATCAACCCATCCTGTTCAGCCTGACCGCGCGGCACGACCGGACCGAGGCCTGGCGCGAGCTTCTCGCCCTCTCCAACCAGGCGGCGGCCGATGGGCTGGTGATTCGCCCGGTATTTCCGCCGCGGCCGATTGGGATTTTGCTGGGGTTGCTGGGCAGCCAGAACCCATTCTCGGGCTGCGCATCTTACAAGGAAATCGCCCATCTCGCCCCCGCCGCCCGCGCGGCGGCGATGCGCGAGCCCGCCCGCCGCGCCGCCATTCTCAGCGAAGACCGCATCAGCGGCTCGAATTTCCCGCTCATCACCCGCCTCTCCTGGGCGCGGATGTTCGCCTTTGGCACGCCCCCCGATTACGCCCCGCCACGCGAGAGCAGCATCGAGGCCGAGGCGGCGCGCCGGGGCATGGCCCCCGAGGCGCTGGCCTATGATCTGCTGGTGGAGAATGAGGGCAATGGCTTCATCTTCGCGCCGCTGACCAATTTTGCCGATTACACCCTTGATGCCAGTGCCGAATTGCTGCGCCACCCCAACACCATCATCGGCCTCTCCGATGGCGGGGCGCATGTCGGCTTCATCTCCGATGGCAGCTTCCCCACCTTTGTCCTGGCGCATTGGTCGCGGCACGGCTTCGCCATGGAGGAGCTGGTGCGGCGGCAAACCTCCGACACCGCCCGCGCCATGGGCCTGACCGATCGCGGCGTGCTTCGCCCGGGGTTGCTGGGCGATATCAACCTTATCGCCGAGGCTGAACTCGCGCTGCCCGCGCCGCGCATGGTGCATGACCTGCCCTCCGGCGGGCGGCGGCTGCTGCAACCGGCGCGGGGCTATCGCGCCACCATCAAGCGCGGCGTGGTGACCTATCGTGACGGCGTGGCCACCGGCGCCTTGCCGGGGCGGCTGCTGCGCAGTGACAGGTAAACTTGACAGTTTGCGTCTAATCCGCGTGACAGTTCGTTTCGATTGCGGCTAGACTTCCACCTCCAGACGGAGGTCGGCCCATGAATGCCATTCAGCGCATCGAAAAAACCCTTGCCGATGCGCTGGGGGAGACAGAGGGCAGCCTGACGCCGCCGCTGCTGGCCCGGGCGATGAACCATGCCGTCTTCCCCGGCGGTGCAAGGGTGCGGCCGCGGCTTTGCCTGGCCACCGCGGCGGCCTGTGGCCAAGGTGGCTCGGAGCTGGCCGCCGCTGCCGCTGCTGCCATCGAGCTGCTGCATTGCGCCTCGCTGGTGCATGACGACATGCCCTGCTTCGACAATGCCGCCACAAGGCGCGGCCGCCCCGCCGTGCACAAGGCCTTTGGCGAGCCTGTGGCCTTGCTGGCCGGCGATGCGCTGATCGTGCTGGCCTTTGACCTGATCGGCCGTGCCGCTGCCCGACCCGGCCAGGGCCAGAAAGCCGGCGCGGTGCTGCGCATCGTGGCGCAGAGCGTGGGCGCGCCCTTTGGCATCGTCGCCGGCCAGGCCTGGGAATGCGAACCCCAGGTGGATGTGGCGATGTACCACCGCAGCAAGACCGGCGCGCTCTTTGCCGGCGCCGCTGCCGCCGGCGCCGCCGCCGCGGGGGCGGACCCCGAGCGCTGGCGCCCGCTCGGCGCCAAGCTGGGCGAGGCCTATCAGGTGGCCGATGATATTGGCGATGCCGTGGCCGATGATGAGGCGGAAATGGGCAAGCCCATCCGCCAGGACACGGCCCTGGGCCGGCCCAATGCGGTGCGCGAATTGGGCGTGGAAGGCGCGCTCAAGCGCCTGCGCAGCCTGGCCGAAGAGGCCATCGCCGCCATCCCCGCCTGCCCTGGCGCGGATGCGCTTGAAGCCATTATTCGCGGCGAATCCAAACGCCTCGTTCCCCGCAGCCTGGCCGTTTACGCCGCCTGATGCCGCTGCCCGAGTTTGTTTTGCGGTTCCGTGACCGGATGGTCGCGCGGCCGGAGTTTCGTCGCTGGGCGGGCCGCTTCTGGGCCACGCGCGCCATGTCGCGCAACCGCGCCGCCTCGCTCTTCGATCTGGCGGCGGGGTTCGTCTATTCGCAAATCCTGCTGGCCTGCGTGCAGCTTGACCTCTTCACCATCCTCGCCGAGGGGCCGCAGCCGCTGGCGCGGCTGGCGGGGCGGCTGAACCTGTCCGAGCGCGCGGCCGAGCAATTGCTGGAGGCGGCGGCGGCACTCGGCCTCGCCCAGCATCGCCAGGGCGGCTACGGGCTGGGGCCGCTGGGCGGGCCGATGGTGGGCAATATCGCCATCGCCGAAATGGTGCGCCACCACGCCATGCTCTATGCCGATATGGCCGACCCGCTGGCGATGCTGCGTGGCGAGGGTGGCGGCGGGCGTCTGGGCCGATTCTGGAGCTATGCCGATGGCGGGCGCCGCCCCGGCCTGGGGGCGGAGGATACCGCGCCCTATTCGGCGCTGATGGCGGCGAGCCAGCCTTTGGTTGCCGCTGAAATCCTTGATGCCTATGATTTTTCGACCCATCGATGCCTGATGGATGTGGGCGGGGGGGCAGGCGCCTTCCTGCAATCGGCCGGCGAGCGCCACCCGGGCCTCAACCTCATGCTGTTCGACCTGCCGCCGGTGGCGGAACTCGCCCGGGCCCGACTCGGGGCTGCGGGCATGGCGGCGCGCAGCCAATGCAATAGCGGCGATTTTCATGCCGATTCCCTGCCCCGCGGCGCCGATGTGATCTCCTTCGTGCGTGTCATTCACGACCATGATGACGACAAGGCACAGGCCCTGCTGGCCCGGGCGCGGGCGGCATTGGAGCCCGGTGCGAGTCTGATCCTGGCCGAACCCATGGCTGGCACGGTGGGGGCCGAGGCGATGGGCGCGGCCTATTTCAACTTCTACCTGCACGCGATGGGCAGCGGCCGGGCGCGGCGGCCGGAATTGCTGATGGAGATGCTGGGCCGGGCCGGTTTCGGCCAGGCCCGGATGCTGCCCACCGCCACGCCGCTGCAAACCCAGGTGATTCACGCAATTGCCAAATAGAACAGCAAACACTGTCCATCTCGCTTGACAGTTTTCGAGTTCGTTTTAGATTTACAACGATCAGGGAGTAAGGAGTCCAGGTGGACACGTTGGCAGTGCTGCTGCGAGAGCCGGAAAGGGTGGAGTTGAGCCGCTTGCAGCTCAGCCCGCCCACGGATTCTGACGTGGTTGTGGACATCGAATGGTCGGGCATCTCCACCGGGACAGAACGGCTGCTCTGGTCGGGCAAGATGCCGCAATTCCCCGGCATGGGTTATCCGCTGGTCCCTGGTTACGAATCGGTGGGGCTGGTGAGCGCCGCCGGCCCACAATCGGGCCATAAGATTGGCAGCCGGGTTTTCGTTCCCGGTGCAAAATGCTTTGGCGATGTGCGCGGGCTGTTTGGCGGTGCGGCGGCGCGGCTGGTGGTGCCCGGCACGCGGGTCACCAAGCTGGCCGATGGGTTGGAGCGCGATGGCGTGCTCCTCGCCCTGGCTGCCACCGCGCAACATGCCCTTGCCGGCCATGACCTGCCTGAACTGATCGTGGGCCATGGCGTGCTCGGCCGGCTGCTCGCCCGCCTCATTATCGCCCAGGGCGGCACCCCGGTGGTGTGGGAAACCAACCCCGACCGTGCCTTGGGCGCGAGGGGTTATCAGGTGATCCATCCGGGCGAGGATGATAGGCACAATTACGCCGGCATCATCGATGTCAGCGGCGATAGCGCCCTGTTGGAAAAACTCATCGCCCGGCTTGCACCGCGCCATGAGGTGATTCTGGCCGGCTTCTATTCCGACCGCCTCTCCTTCCCCTTCCCGCCCGCCTTCATGCGCGAGGCGCGGATTCGCGTCGCCGCCGAATGGCAGGCCGATGATTTGGTGAGCGTCAACGCCATGCTCGCCGATGGCCGCCTCGATATGAGCGGCCTGATCACCCATAGCGGCCGCCCGGCCGATGTGGATGCGCTCTACCGCACCGCCTTCACTGACCCCCTGTGCCTGAAAATGGTGCTCGATTGGAGAATAAACGCATGAATGCCGTCCCCGGGAAGCCGACATCTGCGCAAAGCAACATGACCGACGCGCTGCGCGCCGAAGCCGCACAGGAGCCCGATGGCATCCTGGTGGGTGAGGCCAAGAGTAAGACCCAGGTCATCGCCATCTATGGCAAGGGCGGCATCGGCAAATCCTTCACCCTGGCCAATCTCAGCTGCATGATGGCCGCCCAGGGCAAGCGTGTGCTGCTCATCGGCTGCGACCCGAAAAGCGACACCACCTCCCTGCTCTTCGGCGGCCGCTCCTGCCCCACCATCATCGAGACCTCGTCGCGCAAGAAGGCGGCGGGTGAGCCGGTCTCCATCGGCGATGTCTGCTTCAAGCGCGATGGCGTCTTCGCGATGGAACTCGGCGGGCCGGAGGTGGGCCGCGGCTGCGGCGGGCGTGGCATCATCCATGGCTTCGAGCTGCTGGAAAAGCTCGGCTTCCATGAGTGGGATTTCGACTATGTCCTGCTCGATTTCCTCGGCGACGTGGTCTGCGGCGGTTTTGGCCTGCCGATCGCGCGTGACATGTGCCAGAAGGTGATCGTTGTCGGCAGCAATGATCTGCAATCGCTCTATGTCGCCAATAATGTGTGCTCGGCGGTGGATTATTTCCGCCGTCTGGGTGGCAATGTCGGCGTGGCCGGCATGGTCATCAACAAGGATGACCACACTGGCGAGGCGCAGGCCTTTGCCGCCAAGGTCGGCATCCCCGTCCTCGCCGCCATCCCCGCCGATGATGATATCCGCAAGAAGAGCGCGAATTACGAAATCATCGGCACGCCCGAAAGCGTCTGGGGCCCGCTCTTCGCGGAGCTTGGCCTGCAGGTGGCCGAAGCGCCGCCGGTGCGCCCAACCCCGCTCACCCAGGATGAGCTGCTCGGCCTGTTCAAGGGCGAGGCGGTGGGCCGTGGCGTCACCTTGGTGCCCGCCACCATGGAAGACATGTGCGCCACCGCCGTGCTGGCCAAACCCTCCCTCGAAGTGGTTTACGAGGGGTCCTGATCGGTATGACGGCCCTCCCCGAAACCGCCTCCTGCTCCAGCGCCGATACCCTGGCCGAGGCCGCACGCGCGGCCGGCAAATCCGAGGTGCTGGACCAGCTGGCAAAGGACTACCCCAAGGGTCCGCATGACCAGCCGCAGAGCATGTGCCCGGCCTTTGGTTCCCTGCGCGTGGGGCTGCGGATGCGGCGGGTGGCGACCATCCTCTCGGGCAGCGCCTGCTGCGTTTATGGCCTGACTTTCACCAGCCATTTTTATGGGGCGCGCCGTTCGGTCGGCTATGTGCCGTTCAATTCGGAAACGCTCGTCACTGGCAAACTCTACGAGGACATCATCGAGGCGGTGCATATTACCGCCAAACCCGCCGATTACGACGCGGTGGTGGTGATCAATCTCTGCGTGCCCACCGCCTCGGGCGTGCCGCTGGATAAGTTGCCAAAGCAAATTGATGGCGTGCGGGTCATCGGCATCGATGTGCCGGGCTTTGGTGTACCAACCCATGCCGAAGCCAAGGATGTTCTGGCCGGCGCCATGCTGAAGGCCGCGCGGCTGGAGGCCGAGGCCGGCCCCGTCGCCCGACCGCGCAACCTGGTCGAAAATGAGCGCACCGTGGCGCTGATCGGTGAACTCTTCCCGGCCGACCCGCCGGGTGTGGCGGCCATGCTCTCACCGATGGGCCTGGGGCTCGCACCGCAAACCCCGGCGCGCGAATGGCGTGATCTCTATGCGGCGCTGGACGCCGTGGCGGTGGGTGCAGTGCACCCTTTCTACACGGCCGCTATCCGCGAGTTCCGCAACGCAGGCCGCCCCGTGGTGGGCAGCGGCCCGGTGGGGGTGGAGGGCACTGCCGCCTGGCTCGAAGCGATCGGCCGCGCGGCCAATGTCGAGCCGCAAAAAATCGACGACGCCAAGGCCCGCTTCATCCCCGCCATTCGCGGCGTGCTGGCAGCCAACCCGATCAATGCGCGCCTCACCGTCTCCGGCTATGAGGGTTCGGAGTTGCTGGTGGCCCGCCTGCTGATCGAAGCCGGTGCCGAGGTGCCCTATGTCGGCACCGCCTGCCCGCGCACCGAATGGTCGGAGCAGGACCGTGAATGGCTCGCCGCCCGCGGCGTGCATGTGCAGTACCGCGCCAGCCTGGAGCAGGATGTGCAGGCGATGATGGAGGTCCGCCCGGACCTCGCCATCGGCACCACCCCGCTCGTGCAAAAGGCAAAGGAGCTGGGCATCCCAGCGCTTTATTTCACCAATATGATCTCCGCTCGGCCGCTCTTCGGCCCGGCCGGTGCCGGCTCGCTCGCCGCGATCGTCGCTAACCAGACCAAATCGGCCGAGCGTTTTGGCCGGATGGTCAGTTTCTTCGATGGCGTCGGCACGCCCGACCGCGCCGGCTACGGCTTCCGCGGCGTGCCCGAGGAACCAAAGGGTTTCCGCGAGCGCAATAAGAAGCTTCGCCTGGCGAAGGCCAAGGCGGAAGAGGCGGTGGGCACATGAGCCTCGTCATCGACCACGACCGCGCCGGCGGCTATTGGGGCGCGGTTTATGCCTTCTCGGCCATTCGCGGCCTTCGCGTGGTGATCGACGGCCCGGTGGGCTGCGAGAACCTGCCCGTCACCTCGGTCCTGCACTACACCGACGCCCTGCCGCCGCATGAGCTGCCCGTGGTCGTCACCGGCATCGATGAGGACGCACTATCGCAGAACGGCACCGAGCAATTGCTCAAGCGCGCCGCGGCTACCCAGGACCCGGACCTGCCCGCCGTGGTGGTCACCGGCTCCATCGCCGAGATGATCGGCGGCGGCGTGACGCCGGAAGGCTCCAACCTGCAGCGCTTCATCCCGCGCACCATCGATGAAGACCAGTGGCAATGCGCTGACCGCGCGATCAATTGGCTCTGGAGCGAATTCGGCGCCAAGCGCGGCAAGGTGAAGCCGCGTGTCCGCAAGGAAGGCGAGGTGCCGCGGGTCAATATCATCGGGCCCATCTATGGCACCTTCAACATGCCCTCCGACGTGGCCGAAATCCGCCGCCTGGTGGAGGGCATTGGCTGCGAGGTGAACCTCACCTTCCCGCTCGGCAGCCATGTGGAAGACGTGATCAAGCTGCCCAATGCGGATGTGAATATCTGCATGTACCGCGAATTCGGCCAATTGCTGTGCGAGGCGCTGGATAGGCCCTGGCTGCGCGCGCCCATCGGCATGTTTGCCACCACCAATTTCCTGCGCAAACTCGGTGAACTGACGGGTCTCGACCCCGAGCCCTTCATCGCGGCCGAAAAGCACACCACGCTCAAGCCGATGTGGGATCTGTGGCGCTCGGTCACCCAGGATTTCTACGGCTCGGCCTCGGTGGGCATCGTTGCCACCGGCACCTATGCCCGCGGCATGGCGCGCTTCTTTGGCGAGGAGATGGGCATCCCCGTCAATTTCGCCATCTCGCGCGAGCCAGGCGTGAAGCCGGACAATCAGGCGGTGCGCGAACTCATCAAGACCCGTGCGCCGCTGGTGCTGTACGGCTCCTATAATGAGCGGCTTTATGCGGCCGAAACCGGGGCGCGTTGCGCGTATATCCCGGCCTCATTCCCCGGCGCCATCATCCGCCGCGCCACCGGCACGCCCTTCATGGGTTATGCGGGCGCGACCTATCTGATCCAGGAATACTGCAACGCGATGTTCGACGCGTTGTTCCACATCCTGCCGCTTTCCACCCAGATGGACAGCATTGCTGCAACGCCCGTGCCCCTGCCCTATCGCTGGGATGAAGAGGCGCTGGCGCTGCTCGACGAACAGGTCTCCGACCAACCCTTCCTGCTGCGCATCTCGGCCGCCAAGCGGCTGCGCGAGCAGGTGGAGGCCGCCGCCCGCGAAGCGGGTGAGACCCATGTCACCCCTGAGCGTGCTGCGGCCGCTCTCCAACTTGAGGGCGTGCGCTGATGCGCGCCCTCCATCCCTCTTCCATGGCGCGTGTCGTCCTGGTTGTCCCAGCAGCGCGGGGTGAGCGCTGCAATGGCCTAAAGGCCAGCTCGGAGGTTTAATTATGGCTAACGGAATCACCGAGAACGAAGCCCGCGAAATCCATCGCCTGGTCGTCCAGGGTTGGGTCTTCTCAGTCTTCGCCTCGATGGGTGCCCACGTCCTCGTTTGGCTGTGGCGCCCGCTTGTTTACGGCAACTCCGCCCCTGCTGACTGGCGGATGTTCTGACAATCATCGCGGGCCCGCATCCGCAGGCCCGGGAACATCAAGGAGATCGATACATGCATAAAATTTGGATGGTTGTTAACCCTCTGCGGGTCGGCGTTGCCGGGGCGCTGGGCGTGGTGACGATTGCGGCCGTGATTCACTTCGCCGTTCTCAGCTCGCCGCGCTACTGCGATCACCTGGGCTGGTGCGCAGCTTCGACGGCGACGGCCAACACCGCGCTGCCGCGCCGCTGACGCGGCTCGGTCGGTGGCGGGTTCGCGCCGGTTCAACTGACCCGGTACGCCCGCCACCGACTAAGACCGTGACTGCTGACGGAGGCATGCGGCCCCCGTCATGGCTCTTCAACGCATGAAGGGGGTTCCGGCCCATGGCTGTACTCAGTTTCGAGAAAAAGTACCGGGTCCGCGGCGGCACCCTCGTCGGCGGCGACCTGTTTGATTTTTGGGTGGGGCCTTTCTACGTGGGCCTTTTTGGTGTCACGACGATCTTCTTCTCCCTGCTCGGGACGGCGCTGATCCTGGTGGCCGCCGCCGGTGGAGGGACGTTCAATCCGTGGCGGATCAATATTGCACCGCCCGATATCGCCTATGGCCTGCGCCTGGCGCCGATGGCGTTGGGTGGATACTGGCAGGTGATCACCATCTGTGCCCTGGGTGCCTTTGGAAGCTGGGCGCTGCGCCAGGCTGAAATCGCCCGCAAGCTCGGCATGGGAATGCATATTCCGGTGGCCTATTCGGTTGCCGTCTTCGCCTTTTTCACGCTGAACGTGATCCGCCCCGTGCTGATGGGCGCCTGGGGGCATGGCTTCCCCTATGGCATCTTCAGTCACCTCGATTGGGTGTCCAACGTCGGCTACCAGTATCTGCATTTCCACTACAACCCGGCACATATGATCGCGGTGACGCTGTTCTTCACCACGACCTTCGCCCTCTCGCTCCACGCCTCGCTGGTGCTGGCCGCGATCAACCCCGCCAAGGGTGAGGCCGTGAAGGGCGCCGAGCATGAGAACAGCTTCTACCGTGACTTCATCGGCTACTCGATCGGCACTTTGGGCATCCACCGGCTGGGTCTCTTCCTCGCGCTCAGCGCGGGCATCTGGTCGGCGATTTGCATCGTCATCAGCGGTCCCTTCTGGACGCGCGGCTGGCCCGAATGGTGGGGCTGGTGGCTCAAGCTGCCATTCTGGTCGATCTGAGAGAGGGGCAAGGAAACATGGCTGAATACCAATATCTCTTCACCCGGATCCAGGTCCGTGGCCCGCTCTACCCGGGTGTGCCACTGCCGGCCGAGGATGAGCCCCGCTCGAAGCCCTTCGGCTTCAGCCATCTGGCCGGCAAGCTGGGCGATGCCCAGATCGGCCCGATGTATCTGGGCACCTATGGCGTGCTCTCCCTGATGCTGGGCTTCATCGCCTTCGAGATCATCGGGCTGAACATGCTGGCCTCGGTGAACTGGAATCCGGTGCTCTTCGTGCGGGACCTCTTTTGGCTCTCGCTCGATCCGCCGCTGCCCCAGCATGGCCTGCGGCTGATGATGCCCATGCATGAGGGCGGCTGGTGGCTGCTTGCGGGCGCCTGCCTCACCGCCTCGCTGCTGCTGTGGTGCGCACGCACCTATGCCAGGGCGAAGTCGCTGGGCCTGGGCACCCACACCACCTGGGCCTTCATGGGCGCCATCTGGCTCTTCCTGGTGCTCGGCTTCATCCGCCCCATCATGATGGGCAGCTGGAGTGAGGCGGTGCCCTTTGGCATCTTCTCGCACCTGGATTGGACCGCAGCCTTCTCCATCCGCTACGGCAACCTCTTCTACAATCCGTTCCATGCGCTGAGCATCGTCTTCCTCTACGGATCGGTGCTGATCTTCGCCATGCATGGCGCGACCATCCTGGCAGTGGGCCGCTTCGGCGGCGAGCGTGAGGTGGAACACACCATCGACCGCGGCACCGCGGCCGAGCGTGCGGGCCTGTTCTGGCGCTGGACCATGGGCTTCAACGCCACTTACGAGAGCATCCATCGCTGGGCCTGGTGGTTCGCCATCCTCACCCCGGTGACAGGTGGTATCGGCATCCTGCTGACCGGCACGCTGGTCGATAACTGGTACCTCTGGGCCATGGATCGCGGCTTCGTCGCCTCCTATCCGCCCTACGACACCGTGAACCCGTACCTGCAAGGAGCTCCGCGATGAGGTTCAACACGACCAACGTCACGCTGCTCTCGCTGGCCGGTGCGGCTGCGGTGATCGGCTTTGGCCTGCTCTTCACCTTCGAGCGGCTGCCGGTGCAAACCGTGCAGGGCGGCTTCCGCGGCACCTCCATGGGGCGGGTGGACAACCCCCGCACCGCGGTGGTGATGGTGGCCGCCAACCAGGCCCCCGAAGCCCCCGAAGCGGCCGACGCCACTGGCGAACGCGCCCGGGAAGTCTACGAGAATGTCCCCGTGCTGGGCCATCTCAGCGTGGAGCAGTTTGGGCGCATCATGAATGTGATGACCCAGTGGCTCTACCCTGGCGAGGGTGATGCGGTGGGCTGCAATGGCTGCCACGTCGCGGGCAATTTCGCCTCGGATGACAAGTACCAAAAGCATGTCGCGCGCCGCATGATCCAAATGACCATGGCGCTCAACAGCGAATGGACGCCGCATACGGCGCAGACCGGCGTCACCTGCTGGACCTGCCACCGTGGCCAGTCGGTGCCCGCCAATGTCTGGCACGAGGCGCCGCGCAGCACGGGGCCGAACTTCCTGACCGGCCCGGGCGAGCAGAACCGCCCGAGCCTGGCAGCCGGCCTGTCCGACCTGCCACTCGACCCCTTCACGCCCTATCTGATGGGCGCGCAGGAAATCCGGATGCAGGGTGCCAACCAGCACCCCCGCCCGGAAAGCCGCCAGTCCATCCAGCAAACGGAATGGACCTATTCGCTGATGATGCACATGTCGACATCGCTCGGCGTGAACTGCACCTTCTGCCACAACAGCCGCGCCTTCGCGAATTGGGAAGAGAGCCCGCCGCAACGTGCCCTCGCCTGGCAGGGGATCCGCATGGTCCGCGATATCAATAACACCTATATCGAGAGCCTGCGTGAGCGCTTCCCGGCCAACCGTCTCGGGCCGCTCGGCGATACGCTGAAGGCAAACTGCACGACCTGCCACCAGGGCGTGAACAAGCCGATGTATGGCGCGCCGATGATCCGTGACTACCCCGAACTGCTGCCGGCACCCGCCGCCCAGCGGGCCGAGGTGGCCGGGCCTCGCATTCAGTAACCTCCCCAATTGCGGGGTGAGACAGCGCGGCCGGGCCTTCGGGTCCGGCCGTTTTTTTTCGCCCGCATGGCAGGGTGTTGAATTCTCGGGCCAGGGCGCAGTTTGCGGTTGCAAGCCACGGCCGCACAGGCCCATCTGCGGCCTCATGCCCTTGCCCCGCGCCTTCATACCCCTCCGTCACCCGGCTTTCCGGATGCTCTGGATCGCCAACCTCGCCTCCAATATCGGCCTTTGGGTGCAGAACACCGGCGCGGGCTGGCTGATGACCACGCTCAGCCCCTCACCCATCATGGTCTCGCTGGTGCAGGCGGCCTCGATGCTGCCGGTCTTCATGCTGGCAGTGCCGGCCGGCGCGCTCGCCGATATCATGGACCGGCGCACCTATTTGCTGATGACCCAAGCGTGGCTAGCTGTGGTGGCGCTGCTGCTCTGCGCGCTCGATCTGTCGGGCGTGCTCGGGCCTTGGGGGTTGCTCGGCTTTACCTTCGCGCTCGGCGCGGGCCTTGCCATGAGCTTTCCTGGCTGGGCCGCCACGACGCCTGAATTGGTCCCGCGCGAGGATTTCGTTGGCGCCATCGCGCTGAATGGCATTGGCTTCAATATTGCCCGCGCGCTGGGCCCGGCGATTGGCGGCGTGATCATCGCCAGCTACAGCACCGCCGCCGCCTTCGCCTTCAATGCGCTGTGTATCCTCACCCTCGCCGGCGCATTGCTGATGTGGAAGCGCGAGCCCACGCCCCGGCATGGCCCGCGGGAGAATTTCCTCTCCGCCATCCGTGCCGGTTTGCGCTTTGTGGCGGCGACGCCGGCGATGCGCTCGGCCATTATCCGCGCCTGCATGTTCTTCCTCTTCGGTGCGGCGGTCTGGGGGCTGCTGCCGCTGCTGGTACGCCAGGAGCTGGGCCTGGGGCCGCAGGCCTTCGGGCTGATGCTGGGCGCCATGGGTGCAGGTGCGGTCACCGCCGGCTTCCTCATGCCCAGCCTGCGCGGGCGGATGAACCGCAGCCAGATCGTCTGGGCGGCCTCGGCCCTCTCGGCGCTCGCCATGGCGGTGATTGCGGCCGCGGCGCTGCTCGGCCTGGGCTGGGTTGCGGCGGGGGTGGGTATTTTTCTTTACGGCATGGCCTGGCTGGCGGCGGCCAGCACATTGCAGGCGGCCGCCTCCCTCGCTGCCCCCAATTGGGTGCGCGCTCGCGCCATGGGCATCTACCAGATGGGTTTCTTCGGTGCGATGACCCTGGGCTCGGCCGTGGCAGGCTGGATTGGCGAGCATGCCGGCTCGGGCGGCGCTTTGGCACTTTTCGCCGCCTGCGGCCTCATCGGCGGCTTTTTGGTGCGCGGCCGCAGCCTCGATGCCGAGAGCACCAGCTACGCCGCCACCGCGACACAGGCGCCCTCCCCCGCCCCGGCCGCCGATGCCCTACGGCCACTGCTGGCCGGCGATAGCGGCCGGGTGCTGGAGGTGGTGCGCTATCAGGTTGCCCCCGAATCCCGCGCGGGATTCTTGGCGCATATGGAGGAGGTGCGCCGGGTGCGGCTGCGCGCGGGTGCCGCCACTTGGCGGCTCTATGAGGATATCGCCCGGCCGGAACGCTATGTGGAGCTATGGTCCATCGAGAGCTGGACCGAACATTTGCGCGAAGAGGCCAGGATGACCGAGACGGACCGCGCGATCGTCGCCGCCGCGATGGGCTATGACCGCTCGGCCGAGGGGCCGGAGGCGGTGCGCTACCTCCATGTGGTGTAGTTAGCCCAGCATCACCTGCGCGCAAGCATCAAGGATGGTCTCCACATCCAGCCCATACTCGGCATAGAGTGCGGGAATGTCGCCCGCCTGGCCAAAATGATCCACGCCCAGCGCCGCAATGCGATGCCCCCGCACGCCCCCCAGCCATGACAGCGATGCCGGGTGGCCATCGAGCACCGTCACGATCCCCGCATCGGCCGCCAGCGGCGCCAGCAGGGCCTCGATATGCGAGGTAGCCGCAGGCCCGCCCCGCGCCCGCGCCCGCGCCGTGAGCCAGCCCTGATGCAGCCTGTCGGGGCTGGTGATGGCCAAAAGCCCCGCACTCGGCTCCTCCTCCCGCAACGCGGCAAAGCCCGCCATGGCCTCGGGTGCCACCGGCCCCTGATAGGCGATGGCGATGCGCGCGCCGGGCGCGGGTGGCACCATCCAATACCCGCCCTCGATCACCGCCGCCTCATCCAGCACCCGGCCGGGCTGCTCGAGGCCGCGGGTGGAGAGGCGCAGCCAGATGCTGGAACCTCCCTGCTCCTGCTGCATGATGGCAAAGCCATGGCGCATCAGCACCGCCAACTCATCGGCGAAGGCCGGCTCGAAGCTGGCCAGCCTATCCTGCGCCATGCCGATCAGCGGCGTATTGGTGGATTGGTGCTGCCCCCCCTCCGGCGCCAGCGACAGCCCCGATGGCGTGCTGACCAGCATGAAGCGCGCATCCTGGTAGCAACCATAAATCAGCGCATCGAGGCCGCGATTGACGAAGGGGTCATACACCGTGCCGATGGGCAGCAGCCGCGCGCCATAGAGCGTATGGGCGAGGCCCAGCGCGCCCAGCACCAGAAAGAGGTTCTGCTCGGCGATGCCGAGTTCGATGTGTTGCCCCTCGGGCGACATGCCCCAGCGCTGCGCCGAGGCCAGCTTGGCATCGCGGAAGACGTCATTCTTCAGATGCCGGTCAAAAATCCCCCGCCGGTTCACCCAGGCACCCAGATTGGTCGAGACGGTGACATCGGGGCTCGTGGTGACAATCCGGCTGGCCATGGCGGCGAATTCGCCCTCGCCGCGGCCGATCTCGGCCAGGATGTCGCCAAAGGCGGATTGGGTGGAGAGTTTCTTGCCCGGGGTGGCGCGCGGCGGCGGCAGCCTGGCGGGGATGGGCACGCTGGGCGCCGAGAGCCGCCGCCCGCCTGGGGTGAGTTTCTCAGCAAAAGGCACCTGGCGCAGAAACGCGCCAAACGCCTCGGGCGAGACATCCAGCCCTTCGGAAAAATCCCATTCATGGCCGTCGCGAATGCGCATCTCGGCCTTGAATTGCTGCATCTGGCCCGGCGTCATCAGGCCGGAATGATTGTCCTTATGGCCGGCAAAGGGCAGGCCCATGCCCTTGATGGTATAGGCGATGAAGCAGGTGGGCTGGTCGCCCTCAGCATCGGCGGCGCGGAACGCCTCGGTCAGCGTCTCGATATCATGGCCGCCCAGATTGTTCATCAGGGCGTGGAGTTCATCATCGCTCAGCGGATCGATAATGGCACGAATGGCCGGTTCGCGGCCGATTTCGCTCAGAAGCGCGGCACGGAAGGCAGCACCACCCTGGAAGGTGAGCGCGGCATAAAGCGAATTGGGGCAATCATCGATCCAGCGGCGCAGCGCCTCGCCGCCCGGGCGGGCAAAGGCGGCTTCCAGCTTGCGGCCATATTTGAGGGTGACGACATTCCAGCCCATATCGCGGAACAGCCCCTCGATCCGGCCAAATAACCGGTCGGGCACCACGGAATCGAGCGATTGGCGGTTGTAATCCACCACCCACCAGACATTGCGGATATCGTGCTTCCAGCCCTCCAGCAGGGCTTCGTAAATATTGCCCTCATCGAGTTCGGCATCGCCCACAATGGCGACATGGCGCCCGGCGGGCAGGCCCTCGGGCGCCAGCTTATGGAGCCGGACATAATCCTGCACCAAGGCGCCAAAGCTGGTAAGTGCGACGCCGAGGCCCACCGAGCCGGTGGAGAAATCCACCTCCGCCCCATCCTTCATCCGCGAGGGATAGGGCTGAATGCCGCCAAATTGGCGCAGGGTTTCCAGCTTGTCGCGCGATTGCCGGCCCAGCAGCCAATTGATGGCATGGAAGACCGGCCCGGCATGCGGCTTCACCGCCACCCTATCCTGCGGCCGCAGCGCATCGAAATACAGCGCGGTGAGGATGGAGACGGCCGAGGCGCAACTCGCCTGGTGGCCGCCCACCTTGAGCCCATCGCGATTGGGGCGGATGTGGTTGGCGTGGTGGATCATCCAGGCCGAGAGCCAGAGGAGCTTTTTCTCGAGCGCATGCAGCATGGCAATATTGTCGGCCGCGATGGCGGGGATGGGTTTTCCCTGATGGGTCATGGGTGCTCTCCCTGGCTGGGTCAGTCTAGCCATGACCGGGGCGCGGTGGCGAGAGGCTGGACAGGCGGGCAAGGGGGGCGTAACAGCGCCCCCTCTGGCCCCTTCGTCTATCGGTTAGGACGGCAGCCTCTCACGTTGCAAAGGCGGGTTCGATTCCCGCAGGGGTCACCATCGGCTTTCCGAAAACGCCACCTTAGGCACTGCGGCTTGGCAATTGTCCCGGCAAGTCCAGCGGCGATCGCCAAGTTTCCCGCCCACCAATTTCCCCAGTCCCGACCCTCCCCGGCCGCACCCGGGGCTCTCGCAGCCAGCCCACTCGCTGAGGCAGGAGAAGCGACTAAGGCATTTTTTCCTTTAAACCTTGAGCCACTGCTGCTATCTCACCGCCCCACCGCAGGAGACAGCATGCCCCTCGCCCCCCTCCCCCGCCCCGGATCAAACCACCAGGGCGGGCGCGCAGGGCAATTTGTCCGAATAGCGCATATTTCGCGCCATCACGCACAACCCATTGATCTCAAACAATCAAAACAGCGGCGCCAAATGCAGCGCCGCCACCTCGCCCGCCACCACATTGGGGAAGCGCTTGAGCACGATCGGGTCATGCCCCGGGATGACCGCGCTCTCCACGCCCCCGGCCAGCCGGCGGGTGATCCGCCAGCCCTCCACCATGTCGCCCAGATTGAAAATGATCGGGAAAGGATTCTCCCTGGCCGCATTGGCATAAAAATGCATAGCGTCAGAGGCAATCACCACCGGCCCGCGCGCCGTCATCACCCGCACCACCTGCAAGCCATCGGAATGCCCGCCCACCCGGTGCAACGTCACGCCAGGGGCAATCTCCACATCGCCGGTATGCACCGCCACCCGGTCGGCATAGAGCGCCTGGATCATCGCCACCACATGGGCGCAATCAAAGGGGCCCCGAATGGCCGGGCTGCACATGTGCCGGCCGGTGGCGAAATGCAGTTCGCGCTCCTGAATATGGAACCGCGCCGCCGGAAACTGGTCCAGGCTGCCCACATGGTCCCAATGCAGGTGGCTGATCACCACATCGGCCACGGTGCCGCTGTCACAACCAATCGTCGCCAGCGCCTCATCCACCCGCCGGCCCAGCGGGCGGCCGCGCCTGGTGGCAGATTCCTGGTCATAGCCGGTATCGACCACGATCTCCCGCCCATCGGGGGCGCGCAGCAGCCACACGAAGAAATCCAGCGGCATGGCCTCATGCGGGTCCGCCACCGGATAGGCGTGGCAAAGCTGGGCCGAGCGATCATGCCGGGCATAGCGAACGGCAAAGGCTTCCCAGATCATGAATTGCCCCCGCCCAGCGCGCTGCCGGCCATGCTCTCGGAGAATTTGGCCACCGCAGTATGGTCCTCACCCGGGCCCAGCGTGGTCGCCGCCGCCAGCCACAATTCGCGGCATAGCGCCGAGAAAGGCACCGGCACACCGCCATCGCGGCCCAATTCCAGGGCGATGCCAATATCCTTCACCATCAAATCCAGCCCAAACCCGCTGTCGAAGCGGCGCGAGAGCACGAATTGCTTGAATTTGCGCTGGCTGGAATTGGTCATGCCGGATGAGGCATTGAGCACATCCACCATCAAGGCCGTGTCGAGGCCAAATTTTTGGCCCATCAGCAGCGCCTCGATGCCGATCAAAAACCCGCCGGCGGAGACCAGATTGTTCAGCGCCTTCATCGCCTGCCCAGCACCAATGGCGCCGCAGCGATGGATGGAGGTGCCCATGGCATGCAGCACGGCATCGGCCCGGTCGAGATCCGCCGCCTCGCCGCCCGCCATGATGGCCAATTCGCCCGATTTGGCCCGCGGCACGCCACCGCTCACCGGGCAGTCGATCATCGTAACACCAACCTCGGCCAGATCGGCCGCAATGCTGCGGGTGGCGCCAGGCTGGCCTGAGGTCATGTCGATGAACAGGCTGCCCTTGGCCATGGCCGGTTTCACCAGGGCGGCCACCTGGGCCACCTGCTTGGAGGTGGGCAGGATGGTGATCACCGCCTCCGCCCCGGCAGCGGCCTCGGCGGCACCGGCGGCAGCATGTCCGCCAATCTCGGCCACGAAGCGCGCCACCCGGGCGGCATCGGTATCGCAGACCGTGACGTCAAAGCCCTTCGACACCAGATTGGCCGCCATCGGCCAACCCATATTGCCGATGCCGATGAATGCGAGGCGCTTCACTTGGCGGACTTCTTCTTGGCAGGCTTGGCCTTGGCCGGCGCGGCCTTGGGCTGGGCAGCCTTCTTCTCCGCCTTGGCCGCCTTCACCGGCAGCGCCCCCTCGGCGAGCAGCACCTCATGCGCGGCCTTGAAGGCATCGAGCCCGGCCGGAATGCCGCAATAGGCGGTGGCGTGCAGCAGCACGGCCTTGATCTCATCCACCGAGATTCCGTTGTTCAAGGCACCCTTCACATGCAGCTTGATCTCCGGCGTCTTGCCCAACGCGGTCAGCATGGCGAGGTTGAGCATCGAGCGCGTCCTGCGGTCCAGCGTCGGGTCACCCCAGGCCCAGCCCCAGGCAATCGCGGTGGTGGCGCGCTGGAACGACATCATGAAATCATCGGCTTTCGCCATCGAGCCATCGACATATTCCGCGCCCAGCACGGCGCGGCGGATCGGCAGACCCTTGTCGAACAATGCTTCATCATCCTTGGCCATGGTATTGGCATCCCCCTGAGGTTGAACCGCCACGCTGCTACCCCACCAAGGGCGCGTCAACCGGCTTGCCGCGGGCGCAGGGCAATGGCGCAATGCGCGGCAAGAGGGTCGGAGGGGCCAGGGCTGCGCATGAACGACACAGAGTTTTTCCCGGGTTTTGATCTGCACACCGCCAGCATTGGCGGCCATGAGGTGCGCTATCGCATTGGCGGTTCCGGCCCGCCGCCGCTGCTGCTGCATGGCAACCCGCAGACCCATGCGATGTGGCACAAGCTGGCCCCGGTGCTGGCGCGCAGCCATAGGGTGATCTGCGCCGATATCTGTGGCTATGGCTTCTCGGCCAAGCCCCCGCCCAGCGCCAGCCATCTGGCCTATTCCAAGCAGGAAATGGCGCGCGATGCGCATGGGCTGATGGGGCAACTGGGCTTTGCCCGCTACAGCATCATCGCCCATGACCGTGGTGCGCGCCTCGCCCATCGCATGGCGCTGCAATACCCTGAGGCGGTGGAGCGGCTTTGCGTGATGGATATCGTGCCCACGCTGCATCATTTCGAACATGGCGATATGGCCTTCGCCATGGGCTATTATCACTGGTTCTCACTCGCCCAGCCGCATCCGGGCCCCGAGCGGATGATCGAGCAGAATGTCGAATTATGGTTCGACATCCATACCAGCCGCGAACCCAAGGATCGCAGCTTCTTCCACCCCCTCGCCCGCGCCGATTACCTCGCCGCGCTGAGCGAGCCCGGCACCGTCACCGCCATTTGCGAGGATTACCGGGCGGCGGCCAGCCTTGATCTGGAGCATGACCGCGCCAGCCGCGCCGCCGGGCAGCGAATCACCTGCCCGCTGCTGGTGCTCTGGGGCAGCAAGGGGCGGATCGGCGCCTGGTATCAGCCGCTGGCGGTGTGGCGGGGCTATGCCAGCGGTCCGGTCCTTGGTCATGCGGTAAACTCAGGGCATTATCTGGCCGAAGAGGCACCCGAAGAGGTGCTGGCCGCCCTTGGAGGATTCATTTGATGAAACGTCGCGCCCTGCCGCTGCTGCTTGCCACCCCTGCTCTGGCGCAGGGATGGGCGCCGAGCCGCCCGATCACCGTGCTGGTGCCCAACCCGCCCGGCGGCGGCACGGATTTCGCCGCCCGGCTCTTCGCCGATGGGATGGCCCGGTTGCTGGGCCAGCCGGTGGTGATCGAGAACCGGCCCGGTGCCAATGGCAATATCGCCATCCAGGCCGCGGCCCGCGCCACGCCCGATGGCCACACCATTCTGCTGCAATATAGCGGCTACCACGCCGGCAACCCGGCAATGATGAAGAACCCGGGCTGGGACCCGAATCGCGATATCGTGCCGCTGGGCATGGCGACCATGGCGCCGCATGTGATTCTGGCGGCACCCAATCTGGCGGTGAACAACTTGGCCGAATTCATCGCCCTCGCCCGGCAGCGGCCGGGGGCGATGAATTATGCCTCCTCGGGCATTGGCAGCATCCAGCATATTGCCGGCGTGCTGTTTGCCCGCGCGATTGGGGTGGAGATGGTGCATGTGCCCTATCGCGGCGCGGCGCCGGCGCTGCAGGATGTGGTGGGCGGGCGGGTGGAGATGTTCATCACCACGCCGAGTTCGGCGGTGCAGCTTGTTCAGGCCGGCCGGGTGAAGGCGCTGGCCATGGCGAGTGCCAGGCGCGCCGCAGGCTTGCCCGATGTGCCCACCACGGCCGAGGCGGGGCTGCCCGGCTTTACCATTGATGCCTGGTTCGCCTTTTTCGGCCCCGCGGGCATGAGCCAGCCGATGCGCGAGCGCTTCAACGCAGCGCTGCGCGAATTGGCGCAGGACGCCACCCTGCTGGCCCGCGCCACCGAGGCCGGGGCGACACTTTCGCCCATGACCATCGCCGAGTTGGACGTCATCGCCCGGCGCGAGGTGGAGGAGTTGGGGGCGGTGATTCGCGCGGCCGGAATCACCATCGAATAACGCCCCGCCGCCGCGCCGGGGCCATGGCGCAGAATTGTCATGCATCCGGCGCGGGCGGCAAAACCAGCAAATGCTTGCGCAACGCAGGCCGCCGGCGCATATGGGCGAGGTTGCGGGGCGGGAGAGCCTGCCCCAGCCGCGCCAGGCCCGCCCGGGACGCTCGATGAAGCGCAACCCAAAAGGCCGAGGCCGCGCGGCATCGGCGCAGTGATACCACCCTGTTCAAAAAGAGTTTGCATTTGACTGAAGACACCACCCGCACGGCAGAGCCAGTGACGGAAACCAACCAGGAAACCGCCATGATGGTGGTGGCAGACGCATCAGCGGCGCGCCCTGAGGCGGAGCTTGCCGCCGCAGCGCCCGAGATGGCGGCGGTGGCGGTTGTTGCTGTCGCCGAGGCTCAGGCTGCGGCCACCGAGCCGGTCGCTGCCGAGCCGGTCGCTACCGAGCCGGTCGCTACCGAGGCGGTGGCTACCGAGGCGGTGGCTGCCGAGGCGCTGGCTGCTGGGGCGCTGACTGCTGGGGCGCTGACTGAGCAGCCTTTGGCGGAGCTGGATGCTGCTGACGGGCCCAAGGAAGAGGCCGAGGAAGAGACGGGGGCGGATGAGCCCGAGGAAGATGCGGCGCCCCGCGCCACCTTCGCCGATCTGGGGCTGAGCGATGAGTTGGTCCGGGCCGTGAGCGAGGCAGGCTATCTCTACCCCACGCCGATCCAGGAACAGGCCATTCCTGTCGTCCTGATGAACCGCGACGTTCTGGGCTGCGCCCAGACTGGCACGGGCAAGACGGCCAGTTTTGTGCTGCCCATGCTGGATATCCTCTCCGGCTCCCGGGCCAAGGCGCGCATGCCGCGCAGCCTGATTTTGGAGCCGACGCGCGAATTGGCGCTGCAGGTGGCCGAGAATTTCGTCAAATACGGCAAATACCTCAACCTCAACCACGCGCTGCTGATTGGCGGCGAGAGCATGGATGAGCAGAAGCGGGTGCTTAATGAGGGCGTGGACGTGCTCATCGCCACCCCCGGCCGGCTGCTGGATATGTTCGACCGTGGCCGGATTTTGATGGCCGATTGCAAGCTGCTGGTGATCGACGAAGCTGACCGCATGCTCGATATGGGTTTCATCCCTGATGTCGAGCGCATTGTGGGCATGTTGCCGCCGACGCGGCAGACGCTGTTCTTCTCTGCCACCATGGCGCCGGAAATTCGCCGGCTCGCGGATGCTTTCCTGCAGAACCCGCGCGAGATCACCGTGTCACGGCCCGCCTCGGTCGCCACCACCATCACCTCGGGGCTTGTCTATGTGCAGCCGCATGACAAGCGCGAGGCGCTGCGCCGCCTGATTCGCTCGGAGGAGGTTGGCAATGCGCTGATCTTCTGCAACCGCAAAATCGAGGTGGATATCCTCTACAAGTCGCTGAAGAAGCACGGGTTCAGGGTTGGCGCGCTGCATGGTGATCTGGACCAGTCGGTGCGGTTTTCGACGCTGAACGCCTTCAAGGCGAATGAGTTGCAACTCTTGGTCTGCTCGGATGTCGCAGCCCGCGGCATTGATATTGGCGGCCTCAGCCATGTGTTCAATTTTGACGTGCCCTTCCATTCGGAAGATTACGTCCACCGCATTGGCCGCACCGGCCGGGCGGGGCGCGAGGGCCGCGCCTTCTCCATCGCCACCGCCGATGATGCGCGCAATGTGGCCGGCATCGAGAAGCTGATCGGCCAGCCATTGCCGCGCATCGTGATTGCGGGCCTCGACACCATCGCCGATGAGGAAATTGCCGAGGCGCTGACCAGGCCGCGTGGCCGTGGCCGGGGTGGTGCGGCGCGCGCACCTGGCCGCTCGTCCGAGCGCGGTGGCCGTGGTGGCGACCGCCCGCGGGAAGAGCGCGGCCCCCGGGGCCGGCCCGAGCGGGGCGAACGTGACCGGGGCGAACGTGACCGGGGTGAACGTGACCGGGGTGAACGCCCCGCCCGTGAGGACCGCCCCGCCCGTGAGGACCGCCCGGCCCGCGAGGACCGCCCCCGCCGCGAGGCTGCCCCCGTGGTGGCCGCCGAAGAACTGGCCGAGGCCCCGCGCCACCGCCGCGAGGATCGCCCACGCGGCCGCGAGGGCGAGCCGCGCCGTGATGTCGAGCCGCGCCGCGATGACCGCGCCCGCGGCCGCGATGACCGGCCGCGCCGGCGCGATGATGATCTGGGGCCGGCAGTGCGCGGCTTTGGTGACAGCATTCCGGCCTTCATGCTGATTGCCATCCCCAAGCCCCGTCGGGACCGTGCGGCGGAGATCGAGGCGGAGTTGCTCCCGCCGCCGGCCATGGCGGCCGAGATCATCGCCGAGCCTATGGCCGACAGCGCCGCCCCTCATGTGATGGCGCAAGCCCCCACCGAGGCCGGCTGAGGCTTGCCAAGCCGGCCCCCGGGCCAAACTCAACCTTGCATCGCCCAGCCCCATTGCGGGAGGCTGGGCCATTCGGAGGATAAAGCGATGAACGCCATGACGCCGGTGAAGGCGAGCTTCCAGTGGGACGACGCGCTGCTGCTCGATGATCAGCTCTCAGAAGATGAGCGGATGATCCGCGACGCCGCCCGGGCCTTCTGCCAGGACCGGCTGATGCCGCGCGTGCTGATGGCCAATCGGCAGGAGAAATTCGACCGCGAGATCATGAATGAGTTCGGCGAGCAGGGGTTTTTGGGTGCCACGCTGGAGGGCTATGGCTGCGCTGGCGTCTCCTACGTCTCCTATGGGCTGATGAGTCGTGAGGTTGAGCGGGTGGATAGCGGCTATCGCTCGGCCTTCTCGGTGCAATCCTCCCTGGTGATGTACCCTATTCACGCCTTTGGCTCGGAGGCGCAGAAGCAGAAATTTCTGCCCAAGCTGCGCACCGGCGAATGGGTGGGCTGCTTTGGCCTGACCGAGCCTGATGCCGGCTCCGACCCCTCCTCCATGCGCACCCGGGCGAAGAAGGTGGATGGCGGCTATCTGCTGAGTGGCTCGAAGACCTGGATCACCAATTCACCCATCGCCGATGTTTGCGTCGTCTGGGCCAAGGATGATGAGGGTATTCTGCGCGGCTTCCTGCTGGAGCGCGGCATGAAGGGGCTGGAGACGCCCAAGATCGAGGGCAAGTTCTCGCTGCGCGCCTCGGTGACCGGCATGATCATGATGGATGAGGTTTTCGTCCCCGATGAGAACCGCCTACCTGGCGTGAAGTCGCTTGCGGGGCCCTTCTCCTGCCTCAATCGCGCACGCTATGGCATTGCCTGGGGCGCGCTGGGTGCTGCGGAATTCTGCTGGCATGCCGCGCGGGAATACACGCTCAACCGCAAAATGTTCGGCAAGCCGCTGGCGGCGACGCAGCTGATCCAGCTCAAGCTGGCCAATATGCAGACAGAGATCACGCTGGGTTTGCAGGCGGTGCTGCGGGTTGGGCGGCTATTTGATGAGGGGCGCGTGGCGCCGGAGATGATCTCCCTCGTCAAGCGCAACAATTGCGGCAAGAGCCTCGATATCGCCCGCCTCTCGCGCGATATGCATGGCGGCAATGGCATTGTGGATGAGTACCACGTCATTCGCCACGTGATGAATTTGGAGACCGTCAACACTTACGAGGGCACGCATGATGTGCATGCGCTCATCCTCGGCCGCGCGCAGACCGGCCTGAATGCCTTTGGTTGACCCCGCCTGAGGCGGTGGAGAGGGCGATCAGCCTCGCCCTCGCCCCCGACTTTTTGCTCACCACCACGATGACGGCGCTCAATGCCAAGCTGGCCGTCATGGCGGCGATGCTGGCTTTTCTGGCGGAGACCATCATGGCCGAGCGGGGAGCGCGATGAGCGAGACCACCATTATTGCCATGGGCAGCGCCGGCGATGGCGTGGCCCTGGCCCCGGATGGGGCGCGGCGGCATATCCCGCGTGCGCTGCCGGGGGAGATTCTCTCGGCCGAAGGGCGGTTGCTGCGCGAAAGCCCCGAGCGGGTGGACCCGCCCTGCCCGCATTTTTCGCTCTGTGGCGCCTGTGCGCTGCAGCATTGGTCAGGAGCGGCGCAATCGGAATGGAAGCGCGGCCGGGTTGAGCATGCGCTACGCCAGGCGGGGTTTGCCGAGGCGCGCGTTACGCTCGGCCATGTCAGCCCACCGGCCGCGCGCAGGCGGGCGGATTTGTCGATTCTGCGTGCCACCGATGGCAGCCTGACCATTGGCTTTCATGGGCCCCAGGGCGTGCTGGCCATACCCGAATGCCGGGTCTTGCGCCCTGAGATCATGGCGCTGCTGCCCAGGCTGGCGGCGGCGCTGCGGCCCTTGCAGGCGCTGCGCCAGCGCGCGGATGCCGCGATCAATTTGCTCGATTCGGGGCCGGATATTCTGCTGCGGCTGGATGGCAAGCTGACGCCGGTGGATATTCAGCGCCTGGCGGATTTTGCCCGGGCCGAAGGGCTGAAGCGCATTGCCACGCGTGAGGGGGTGGCAGCACAGATTGCCTCGGTGCGCCATAATTTTGGCCGTGGCGTTGTGGCCCCCCCGCCGGGCGCCTTTTTGCAGGCCACGGTGGAGGGGGAGGCGGCGATTATTGCCGCTGTGCTGGCGGCGCTGCCGGCCAAGCTCTCGCGCGGGGCGCTGATTGCTGATCTCTTTGCCGGGCTGGGGACGCTGAGCTTTCCACTGGCCGAGCGCGCCCGGGTGCTGGCCTATGAGGGCGATCCCGAGGCGGTGGCGGCCCTCGATGCCGCGGCGCGGGCTGCCGGTGGGCGGGTGAGCGCGGCGCGAAAAGACCTCATTCGCCAGCCGCTGCTGCCGGCGGAACTGGCGAAATGCGCCGTGGTGGTGCTCGACCCGCCCTATGCCGGTGCGGCGGAGCAAGTGGCGCAGATCGCGCGTGGGCCCAAGCCGCATCTCGTCTATGTCAGTTGCAACCCGGTGGCGTTGGAGCGAGATGCCCGCACCCTGCGCGAAGCGGGCTATGTGATGACCTCGGCCACGGCGATCGATCAGTTCCTCTGGTCACCTCATATCGAGGCGGTGGTGGGTTTCGCCCCGCCCAAGCCGGGCCGCTGATCCGCAGCGCCGGAGCGGGATATTTTACCATGGCTTTTGACGCGGCTTTGTCGCATCACATGGTCATATCAGGCCCTGTGCCACGGAGAGGAACCTTCATGACCATCGCACGACGCATCGCCCTCGCCGCCCCGGCGGTCATCATCGCGGCGGGGGGGCTTCCCGCCATGGCGCAGGCCCCTGCCGCCGCGCCTTTGGGGCAGGCGCCCGGGTTTTATCGTTTCAAGGTGGGGGCTTGGACCATCACCACGGTGCATGATGGCTTTTTTCGCCGGCCGCTGGAGGGCTTTGTGCGCAATGCGCCGATTGCCGAGGTGCAGGGGATTCTGGCCGAGAATTTCATGGCCACCGACTCGCTTTCCGTGCCTTTCACCATCACCTTCGCCCAGAAGGACGCGACCCTGGTGGTGTTTGACGCCGGCAATGGCGTGACCCCGGCGGCTGCCACCAATGGCAAGATGATTGCCAATATGGCCGCAGCAGGGATAGACCCCGCCCGCGTGACCCATGTGATTCAGAGCCATTTCCATGGCGACCACATCAATGGCCTGCTCAATGCCGCCAATGCCGCCGCCTTCCCCAATGCCGAGGTGATCGTGCCCGCCGCCGAATGGGCCTGGTGGACCGAAGCCGCGAATGAAAGCCGCAGCCCCGAGGGCCAGCGGCCGCAATTCGCCAATGTGCCGCGGCGTTTTGCGCCCTATCAGGGCAAGATCCGCCAGGTGGCGGCGGGGGTTGAGGTGCTGCCGGGCATCACCTCCATTGCCGCCTATGGCCATACCCCGGGGCATACGCTGTATCGCATCGCCGATGGCAATGCGCAGATGGTCTTCGTGGCCGATATCACCAATCGGCCGGAATTCATGATGCGCCGGCCGGAATGGCAGATCATTTTTGACTTTGATGGCGATATGGCCGCAGCCACCCGCCGGAGGGTGCTGGATATGTTGGCGACGGACCGTATTCGCGTCACCGGCTATCACTTCCCCTTCCCGGCCAATGGTTATGTGGCGCGGCATGTCTCGGGTGGGGTGCAGGGCTTTATTTTTGTGCCGGGCGATTGGTCAAGCGCGGTCTGATCATCAGGGCCACGGCCGGTTTTTACCTCGGAGGACACCCCATGGCGCAACGACGCTTGATGATGACCACGGCGCTGGGCGCGCCGCTGCTGGCCCGCGCGGCGGTGGCTCAGCCCACGCCCGCCGCGGCGGCGCCTGCCACTGCCCCGGGCTTTTATCGCTTCAAGCTGGGGCAATTCACCGTCACCACCATCTATGATGGCTTTCGCATCATGCCCGTGCAGGGCCTGGTGCAGAATGCGCCTTTGGAAGAGGTGCAGGCGGTGCTGGCCGAGAGCTTTCTGGGGCCGACCGATTATCGCAACATCTATGCCGTCACCATCGTCGATACCGGGCGGGATCTGGTGGTGTTTGACACCGGCAATGGCCCGCAGGCGCCGGGGGCGACGCTGGGGCGGCTGCTGGCCACCATGCCGGCGGCGGGGCTGGACCCGGCCAGGGTTTCCACCGTGGTGATCTCGCATTTCCATGGCGACCATATCAATGGGCTGATCACGGCCGAAGGCGGCGCCGCCTTCCCCAATGCCGAGGTGGTGGTGCCGGCGCGCGAATGGGCCTGGTGGACGGAGGCGGGCAATGAAACCCGCAGCCCGCCCCGCCAGCGGCCCAATTTCGCCAATACTGCACGGCGCTTTGCCCCCTATCGCGGCAAAATCTGCCAATTGAACGATGGCGCCGAGGCGGTGCCTGGCATTCGCATGCATGCAGCCGAGGGGCATTCGCCCGGCCATACCATCTGGCATATCGCCGATGGCGCGGCGGAATTGGTCTATCTGGCCGATATCACCCATCGGCCGGAATTGATCGCGCGGCGGCCGGATTACGAAACCCTGTTCGATTTTGATGGCGCGGCGGGGGCTGCCACGCGCCGGCGGGTGTTGGACCGGATGGCGGCGGATCGGGTGCGGGTGACGGGGTTTCACTTTCCCTTCCCCGCCACTGGTTTCATCCTGCGCGAGGCGCAGGGCTTTCGGTTTGTGCCGGCCGATTGGGGCTGAAGGCGGCGCCCCCGGCGCGTTATTCCGGCTTGAAGCCGGAATTGCGGATGATGGGGCCCCACATCTCCCGCTCGGCCCTGATCTGCGCGGCGAAGGCTGCGGGGCTGGCGGAGATGGTGGGGGCGAATTCCAGCCGGCCCAGCGCCTCGACCATGTCGGGCCGCGCCGCCACCTGGCGGATGGCATCGAAGAGGCCCTGGACAATGGGGGCTGGCGTGCCGGCGGGCAGCAGCGCGCCGAACCATTCCTCCTGGCTCAGCGCCGGATAGCCGAGTTCGGCGAAGGTCGGCACATCGGGGTAGCGCGCCACACGCTGCGCCGAGGAGACAGCGAGCATCCGCACCCCCTGGCCATGATGGGGCGAGACATCGCCCAGCGCGCCGACAAACATGTTCAGCCGATTGCCGATCACATCCTGGATCGCCGGCACCGCGCCACGATAGGGCACATGGGTCATCCGCACGCCAATCGCCTCGGCCAGCATCAGCCCCATGAAATGCGGCGTGGCGCCGGCTGCCGGCGAGGCAAAGGGGATCTCACCCTGCTGCGCCCGGGCCCAGGCCACGAAGCCGGCCAGATCACGCGCCGGATGGGCCATGGGCACGATCAGCGCGAAGGGGAAGGAGCAGACGGTGGAGACCGGGATCAGGTCGGTCAGCGCGTCATAGCGGACTTCGCGGGGGAAGATATGCGGCTGCGAGGTGAGCATCGAGGCCGGGGTCTGCAAATAGGTCGTGCCGTCCTTATCCGCATCGCGCACGTGTTCCACCGCGATGCGCCCGGCAGCGCCGACGCGGCCATCGACGATCATATTAGGCGCGTAAACCCCGCGCAGCCGCTCGGCATAGAGCCGCGCCACCACATCCGAACTGCCACCGGCGGGAAAGCCGATGACCACGCGGCCATTGCGGCCCACGGTCTGCGCCCGCGCGGGGGCAGCCAGGCCCGCGGCCAGAATTGCACCACCCAGAAGGGTGCGACGGTCCATTGCAGCCATGTTTCTCTCCCAGATTGGCGACCTGCCCTTGCAGATGGGCGCTTGGCGGTTAACCTGCCACCAACAGAAAGAGGAAACCAGCCATGGCACGCATTGGCATCATCGTCGAATTCCAGATGGAGGAGGCCAATCATGCCGCCTTCACCGCGATCATTTCCGAGCATGCCCGGATGACTAAGGCGGAGGAGCCGGGCTGCCAGCAATTCGATGTGCTGCAGCCGATGAAGAAGGGTGAGCCGGATCGCAGCCGGGTGATGCTGGTCGAGGTTTATGCCGATGACGCCGCCTTCAAGGCGCATGGCGAAAACCCGCGTCTGGCGCGGGTGCGTGATGCCTATGCGAGCCTGATCACCGGCCGCACGCTCAGCCTTTGCAGCATGTGATGCGGGGGTTTGAAGGCGCCATCGACGCCGATCTGCACCCCATGGTGCCGGGGCTCGATGCGCTGCGACCGCATCTTGAGCCCTTCTGGGCCGATAGCATCGACCAGCGCGGGCTGGAGGGGTTTGAGAGCCAATCCTACCCGCCCCATGCGCCGCGCACGGTGCGCGCCGATTGGCGCCCGCAGGACGGCTTTCCTGGCCTGGCCGAGATGCAGGCCTGGCTGGATCAGACGGGTGCGGCCATTGGCATTCTCAACCCGATCTATGGCGTGCAACTGATTTTCAACGCCGATATGAACCGCGCCTTCACCCAAGGGCTGAACAATTGGGTGCGGGCGGAGTGGCTGGAACGTGACGCGAGGCTGCGGGCCTCCATCGTGCTGCCCAATGAGACCGAGCATGCGTTGGCGGAGATTGAGCGTCTCGCCCCCGACCGGCGCTTCGTGCAGGCCATGCGCCTGGTGATGGGTGAGCTTCCGCATGGGCGGCGGACCCATTGGCCGGTCTATGCGGCGCTGGAGAAGCATGGGCTGCCGCTTTGCCTGCATGCCGGCAGCGCCTATCGCCACCCCGTGACCTCACTGGGCTGGGTCTCCTGGTATATGGAGGATGTGGCCGCCCAGCAGCAGGCATTTCAAAGTGCTGTGGCCTCGCTGATCACCGAGGGGGTGTTTGTGCAATTCCCCGGGCTGCGGGTTGTGCTGGCCGAGAGTGGGGTGAGTTGGTTGCCGGCTTTTCTCTGGCGGATGAGCAAGGGCTGGAAGGGGGTGCGGTTTGAAATCCCCTGGCAGGCCGAGCCGCCGGCCGAGACGGTGCGCCGGCATATTCGTCTCACCGCCCAGCCCTTTGATGCGCCCGATGAGGCGGCGGCGCAGCTGCTGGGCCATCTGGGCAGCCAGGAATTGTTGCTCTGGGCCAGTGATTTCCCGCATTGGAATTATGATGGGCTGCCGAGCCTGCCTCCCGGGGTGGATCGCGAAAAATTCCTCCGCGGCAATGCGGCGGCGTTGTATCATCGTCTCGAAAGGGTGCCGGCATGAACATGATGCTTGCCAATGCGAAGCCCGCCTCGGCCACGCTGGGGCTATGCGATGTGGATATTCATCCGCGCGCGCAATCCCGCCATGCCTTTGACCCCTGGCTCTCGGCTGAGATGCGGCACCGGATGCACAGCTATGGTCTGCGGCCGCGGCATGGCTATGTGCGCGGCACGCCCTTCCCGAAATCTCAGCCGCTGGCCAGCCGGCGGGATGCCTGGACGCCGCAGGGTGGCTCCCCCGCCAGCGACCTCGCCTTCTTCCGCGCGCAGCATCTGGACCATTACGGCGTGGATGTGGGGCTGTTGAACCCGCTGCAACCCTCGGGCCAGGGGGATACCAATGATGGCTTCTCGGCCGCGATGGCGCATGCGGTGAATGAGTGGCAATTGGCGGAATGGGTGGTGCCGGAGCCGCGGCTGCGCGCCTCCATCGTGGTGCCCTACGAGGACCCCGAGGCGAGTGCGCGGGAGATTCGCAAGCGCGCTGGTGACCCTCGCTTCTCGCAGGTGCTGCTGATGAGCCGCACGTCGATGCCGCTGGGCAATCCGCGCTATTGGCCGATTTATGAGGCGGCGCAGGAGGCGGGGCTGCCGGTGGGCATTCATGCCTTTGGCTATTCCGGCTGGGCGATGACCAATGGCGGCTGGCCCAGCTTCTATATCGAGGAGGTGAGCGAGCATGCCACCTCCTGCCAGTCGCTGCTGATCTCGATGGTGGTGGAGGGGGTGTTTGAGCGCTTCCCGCGGCTGAAGATCGTGCTGATCGAATGCGGCATGGCCTGGCTGCCCTCGGTGGCGTGGCGGCTGGACAAGATTTATCCCAGCCTGCGCTGCGAGGTGCCGCATCTCAAGCGCAAGCCCAGCGAATATATCCGCGACCATGTCTGGGTCAGCACCCAGCCGATCGAGGAGCCCGAGCGGCCGGAGCATTTGCGGGATACGATGGAATGGATTGGCTGGGACAAGATCCTTTATGCCTCCGACTATCCGCATTGGGATTTTGATGATCCGCGGCTGTCGATCCCGAATTGGCTGCCGGCCGAGACGCGGGCGGCGATTTATGGCGGCAATGCCAGGGCGGTTTACGGGTGGTGAAGCATGTGGTGGCGGAGGTGGCTGCCATCCCTGCGGGTGCACGGCATGTGACGGAAGCCGGCGGCAAGCGCATTGTGGTTTATAATCTGGGCGGCGAATTTTTTGCGCTGGCTGATCGCTGCCCGCATCAGGGGGCTTCGCTCTCGGCGGGGCAGATTATGGGGCATGTCTGCAGCACCGCACCGGGCCAATATGATTATGCCCGCCGGGGTGAGGTGGTGCGCTGCCCCTGGCATGCCTGGGAATTCGACATTCGCACCGGCAAATCCTTCTTTGATCCGCGCCGGGTGAAGACGCGCGCCTATGATGCGCATGTGGAATGCGGCGAGTTGTTGGCCGCCGAATCCTTCAGCGTGGCGGTGGAGAATTCTTATGTCGTGGTGGAGGTGTGACAGCCGCGCGGGGTGGCGTTAACCTGGGTGCATGAGCACAGCCACATCCCCCCAGGGTCCCAATTCCGGCGAGGATCATCGCCGCCTCCAAAAGCCGGGCCGTGACCCGCATCTGTTCCGTCCCATCACCTTTCGCGGTGTGACGGTGAAGAACCGGATCATGCTCTCGCCGCTCTGCGAGTATTCCGCCATTGATGGCATGCCCAATGATTGGCACCTGGTGCATCTGGGCGCGCGGGCGACCGGCGGGGCGGGGATTGTCTGCACCGAGGCCACCCATGTTTCGGCCGAGGGGCGGATCACCGCCAAATGCCTGGGGCTGTGGAATGAGGCGCAGCGCGATGGGCTGGCGCGCATTGTTGCCTTTATCGAAAGCCAGGGCGCGGTGCCGGCGGTGCAGCTTGCCCATGCAGGCCGCAAGGCTTCCATCCATGTGCCCTGGCAGGGCAGCGGGCCGCATGCCATTGCCGATGGTGGCTGGGAGGTGATTGGGCCATCCGCGCTGGCCTTTGCCCCGGGGCATCATGTGCCGCGCGCCATGAGCCACGAGGATATTGCCCGCGTTACCGCCGAATTCGTCCATTCGACCAAATTGGCGCGCGAGGCCGGCTTCAAGATTATCGACCTGCATGCGGCGCATGGCTATTTGTTGCATGAATTCCTCAGCCCGCTGAGCAATCAGCGCAATGACGGCTATGGCGGCGATCTGGCCGGGCGTGCCCGCTTCCTGCTGGAGGTGGTGGCTGCGGTGCGAACCGAATGGCCAGCGGAGCTGCCGCTATTTGTCCGCCTCTCCTGCACCGATTGGGTCGAGGGGGGGCTGACCATGGCTGATGCGGTGGAGATTTCCCGCATGCTGGCCGCCACTGGGCAGGTCGATCTGATGGATTGCTCGACCGGGGGCAATGATCCGCGGCAGAAAATCACCCCGGGGCCGGGCTATCAGGTGCGCTTTGCCGAGACGATCCGCCGCGAGGCGGCCATCGCCACGGGTGCGGTGGGGATGATCAATACGCCCGATCTGGCTGAGGAAATCCTGGCCAATGGTAGGGCGGACCTGATTCTGATGGGCCGCAAGCTGATGGCCGAGCCGAGCTGGCCGCTGCTGGCCGCGCGCGCATTGCGTTCGGACCAGGCCTGGCCGGTGCAATATGAGCGGGCGATGCTGAGCTAAACCCGCTGGTAGCGCAGCCCGCGGGCCAGCCAGCAGCCTAGCGTGATGCCGGTTGCCGCGCCGCCGGCGTCGCGGGTGATATCCAGCGTCCAATCCCCTGGAGGGGTGTGGTCCAGCGCCCTGGGGCATGGCAGGGCCCAGAGGTCCTGGGCGATGGGCTCCAGCAATTCCATTCGGCCCTGGCCCAGAAAACCGCCAAAGCCGCCATAGGCCACGCCGCCGGCCTCGGTGATGGTCAGCGTGGCGTCGAGTTCGGCGCAACGATATTGGCCTCCGATGCTGCCGGATTGGCCCAGGGGCGCCGGCTGCAGGGTGGTGGAGAAATTTTCCTGAGGCCGGGCCATGATGAGGGTGCCGTCGCGCGGGAAAACCTGCGTGCGGCCATTGCCGGCGGAGCCGTCCTCGGCGGGCTCCAGCATTTCAGGCCCATGGCCGAAGCGTAGCCGCACCCGGCCATCTTGGGTGGCATCGAAGCGCACGGCCAGCCCGCTTTCGGGGTCGCGATAGGCGCCTAGCCAAGTTGGAAGGGCGGGGCGCGGTTCAGGTGTGGGGCGGGACTCGCCCAAGGCTGCGGCCAAGAGGTCCAGCGCCGCGCTGGCGGCATCACCGAAATGGTTGAACAGCACCACCACCGAGAGCCGCTCAGCCGCCATATGCAGACGGTGGCTGCGCCAGCCGCGCAGGGCGCCGCCATGGCCGGTGATGGCGCGGCCGAATTCCTCGCCTCGGCCAAGGCCAAAACCATAGGGGGCCGGGGCGCCATCGGCGAAATGCACCGGTGCTGAGAGCCGGCGATAGAGCCCATCGGGCGCGTCGCGCGTGGTGTCGATAAAGCGCTCCCAGGCGATCATATCATCGAGGGAGGCGGCGAGGCCGGCATCGCCTGTCCATAGGATGCGGTTTTCGGCGGGGCGGAAGCCGCTGGCGACATTGCCCTCATAGCCCTCGCTGCCATCGGGCAGCGCGCGGGTATCGGCGGCGAGGATGGCGCTGCCCATACCGGCAGGGTGCAGCACCCGCTCGCGCAGCAGGGTGGCGAAATCCCGGCCCGCGCGGGCGGCGAGGATATCGGAGAGGATGCGGAAATTCTGGTTCACATAGGAATAGCGGCTGCCGGGGGCGAAATGCAGGCTGGTGGTGCCGCGCAGCACTCGCGCGGCCTCGGCATCACCAAAAGGCGCCTCCACCGGGCTGCCATGCAGCATGGCCACAGCCCAGTAATCCCGCAGGCCCGATTGGTTATGCGCGAGGTGCAGCGCCCCCGGCACCAGGCCGGCAAGCCCGGGCAGCATGGCGCGCACATCACCATCGAGCAGCGCCGGGTCGGGGAAGGCATCGAGCATCGCGGCACAGGTGAATTGCTTGGTGATGGAGCAGACGCGAAACAGGCTGGCCGGGGTGAAGGGGATGCGCCTTTCGGCATTGGCATAGCCCCAGGCATGGCGGGCCAGCACCTCGGAACCGCGCAGCACGGCCACTGCGCCGCCGGGGCCGGGATAGGCGCGTGGGAGATGGGAGAGGCAGGTGTCGAGGTTCATGCCGCCATGCCAGCACGCTAGGCGGGGGCGTCAATCCCGCTTCAGGCGAAGGGGGATGGGGGTGGGTGGATTTTCATCCGCAGCGGCAGGATTAGGTCAGGCTCAGATTAAAAATCGCCCATCTTCGAGGCTGATAAATAAATCATATGACACTAAGGTTTCGTTTTAATGACGATTCAATGACGGGGCCTGCATGGGCATCAATGCTGCGTGCTGATAATTGCTTGCTTCACGCAAACTTCACGCGACATGCCGCGTGCGGCGTATATTCGGAGGCCGAGATCTTTGAGCGTTTCCAGAGTCGAACAGATAGGCTAGTCGGACATGCAGCATACCGGGCCCAAGACACGCTACCGCAGCGTCTTCATTTCGGACCTTCATCTCGGCACCAGAGGGTGCCGCAGCGATTTTCTGATCGATTTTCTCCGCCGCACGGATTGCGACCATCTCTATCTGGTGGGTGATGTGGTGGATGGCTGGCGGCTGAAAAAGAGCTGGTACTGGCATGATGAATTCGACACCGTGGTGCGGATGATCCTCGACAAGGCCGAGGCCGGCACCCGCGTGACCTACATACCGGGCAATCATGACGAGGTGTTTCGCCAATGGCTCGGCCTTGAGGTCGCCGGTGTGAAGTTGGTGCGCGAGGCGGTGCATGAGGCTGCTGATGGCCGCAAATATCTTATCATTCATGGCGATGAATTCGATGGCGTGATCCGCTATGCCAAATTTCTGGCACTACTGGGTGACTGGGCCTATGATTGGGCGTTGGTGTTCAATCGGGTGTTCAATAATGTGCGCCGCCGGTTTGGCTACCCTTATTGGTCACTGTCGCAATGGCTCAAGCGCCAGGTGAAGGAGGCGGTGAAGACGATTGACCGCTTTGAGGCGGCGCTGGCCAATGAGGCGCGCCGGCGCGGTTTGGATGGCGTGGTCTGCGGCCATATCCATCACGCCGAAATGCGCGAGGTGAATGGCGTGATGTATATGAATGACGGCGATTGGGTGGAGAGCTGCACCGCGCTGGTCGAGGATGCCAATGGGCAGTTCCGCCTGATCGACTGGGCGGCGGAGAATCGCCTGAGCATGTGGCGCAATCCTGTGGCCGTGACGGAGCCTGTTCCCGCTTGAGCGACTTGGCCACGCTGGAGCGCCCTCAGAGCCGTCTCACCCCCATCCGCCTGCTTATGGTGAGCGACGCCTGGACGCCGCAGGTCAATGGCGTGGTTCGGGCGCTGGAAGGCCTGGCCGCGCCCACCAGCGTGGCCTGGACGGACTGGGCCGC